>CAYSLW010000310.1:0-2223 GCA_964431955.1 uncultured Candidatus Methanoperedens sp.
TAATTTGACTTAAAGTTTATTATGTTTCCTGCTATCTTCCTACTATAATAAAAAAAGCTTCCTTCCAGGTGTCATATTGCTGTTATTTCGCTGTATTATCAGCGTTCCAGGTTTCTTTTGTGTATCACATCAAAACATAGCTAAAAAGCCTCTTAGAAGCCGTCCTAAGCAACTTTTAGCCTCTTTTAGTCTATGGTATTAATGCCCGTTATTTGACCGTATTAAGGGTTATGTTTATTTTGTTTTTAACTTGTATTATAAAGTTCATAAGTCCGATTTTTGGGGTTCAGATCAATAGCCAATATATGAGGATGGTTTAATACACTTAACAAAAGGCAGTAGTATTATGGTTCCGGCTAACATGGGTGAATATAAAATTCGTGGTATAATTGAAGCAATAGTATGCTATATGAAAATTAATACATCTATTGTGGAAAATTAAAGGGTTCAAATAATTCAGGTGGAGGTTTTAAAGCGATGAAGATTGCCATGCTTTCTCCCATAGCTTGGAGGACTCCCCCGCTAGGGTACGGCCCCTGGGAGCGGGTGGTGTCGCTGCTGACAGAGGGACTTGCCGTCAGGGGGATTGACGTGACTCTTTTCGCCACGGCTGACTCCGTAACACAGGCAAAGCTCCACGCCATCGTGCCAAGGCCCTATGAGGAGGACAAAACGCTTGACCCAAAGGTCTGGGAGTGCCTTCACATATCCGAGTTGTTTGAAAAAGCGGGGGATTTCGATTTAATTCACAATCATTTTGATTTTCTGCCCCTCACTTATTCCGGTCTGACGGACACCCCGGTGCTCACTACCATCCACGGGTTTTCATCACCGAAGATCCTTCCTGTATACAGAAAATACAACCATAAGACTTCCTACGTATCAATAAGCAACGCCAACCGCTCGCCGGAGCTTGATTACAGCGCCACGATCTACCACGGGATCGACCTTGAGAACTTTACTTTTCAGGAGACACCAGGGGACTATCTGCTTTTTTTCGGTCGCATTCACCACGATAAGGGGACCGCAGAGGCTATCCAAATTGCAAGGCAGACCGGGATGAAGCTGATTCTAGCGGGTTTTATCCAGGACATGGATTATTACAGATCAGCGGTCGAGCCCCACCTCGACAGTGTCAGTGCCAGATATATAGGTGTCGCGGGGCCGGAGATCAGAAACAAGCTGCTTGGCGGAGCGAGGGCGCTACTTCACCCGATCAATTTCAACGAGCCCTTCGGGCTCTCTGTTGTGGAAGCAGGTGCCTGCGGAACGCCTGTCGTGGCTTTCAATAGAGGCTCTATGCCGGAGATCATAGAAAACGGGGCCAACGGTTTCCTGGTGTGCGACGTTTGTTCCGCTGCAGAGGCGGTGCGCAGCCTAGATATGGTATCGCGCCGGAAGTGCAGGAAGATAGTGGAGGAGAGATTTTCAAGAGAGCGCATGGTGGAAGATTATTTAGAGGTTTATCGTAAAATTATCGACCAAAAAAGGGTTAAATGCGGGGAGGCTATGCAATGAGCCCTATACCAGAGGTCTATATAACGGATTTTAATTAGTTTAGGTACAATATCATTAAGCTTCTGTATTCTCTCTATTTTCTTTTTTCTCTTCTTTTTTAGGTATAATTACTTCTTTTAGTGCCTCTACTTTTTCTTTACTTTTCTCTATTATCTCTTTTCCTTTTCCTTTTACTTCTTCAAGTTTACTTCTGCTTTTTTCTATAAATTCTTTTGTTTTGTCTATGGTATCGGTTACGCCTTCTTTACTCTTTTTAACAAATTCTTCACTTTTATCCTTTATATCTTTTCTAATTTCTTTTCCAGGTTTAGGAGAAAATAATATACCTACAATAAATCCTACAAATAGCCCAGATAATAAAGTAATTAGTATTGCTAAAAAATAACTTTTTCCTTCTTCTTTTTGTGCTACCATTTTCTCCTTATTTTCTTCATTCATTTTATTCACCACCTTTTATGTCTTATTTCTCATATAGATATTTCTATAAGAAGCAGTAGCTGCTATTTACTAACATTATGATTAAGTTAAAATAATTACTCCATTTTCTTTTCTGCCTGTTCTTCTGTTTCTGGTTCTATTTTAACTTCTTCTGGCTCTTCTTTTTTGATTTCTTTAAATTCTTTTACTTTTTTAGGAACAAAACCAATTGCGGTATAATTTGACTGCAGCACCTTAAATCCTAAATTGTTTGAGGCAAAATTGCTT
>CAYSLW010000311.1:0-2218 GCA_964431955.1 uncultured Candidatus Methanoperedens sp.
ATCAGGTAATGAAGGACATTAACCAGGGCTACATTATCAAATTTGGCCTCCTCCAGCTCAGGAAAGAGCAAAAGCTGGTCTAATGTCTTTGATTTGCTTTTAAACAATTTCGTCAAATCCTTATATCGCTCAATCGGAGGCTTTACCTCGTAAGTTCTGCCACGCTTGGCCCGGCCCTTTCGCATGACACCGGCCTTAATGAGAACCTCGGGCTCCATAATACCAAGGGTTGTCTTGTGCACTTCATCACTATTAATCTCTTTTCTGTCACAGAGGCAGGTGAGATATATGTAGCTGACAGGGTCTATATGCTCGAGTTCCGAAGGGAGGGGTTGCTGAGTGGTGATGATTTGCTCCACCATCATGCGTATGGAGATAAGCGCTTCGCCGAGAGGCACAACATCGCCTTTATAATCCACGATCATTCCATAATGTCTGCTGTAAAGTTCAAGGCATTTTCCGATAAGAATTATATTAAGGTCATCAGGAGACAGTTTTTCTTTGCCGTATCTGCCTGCTTCTATCATTTTGATTTCTACACGGGCTTTTTTTCGGATTTCCTCTCTGACTCCGGCCCAGGATCGCTGCCTTGTCTCTGATTTTCCATTCCGTTTTTTACAGACATGGATGAGATCGTAAGCAATGGCTTTATTTCCCATGAGGTGAAGAGAACTCTCGGATTCTCCGTGAATGGGGTATATCGCCTGGATTACAAAACCTGCTGTACAGAGAGAATCCAAAAGGGATTCCCAGGCGCTTCCTTCCCTGTGGTGAAAGGTAAAAACCATTAATCCGTCATCTTTCAGGCTTTCGCAGCACCTTCTCCAAGCTTCTGTGAGACCTTCCTGATAATCTGTTGACGTCTTGCCACGGGTGGGGTTTTCAATGATCTCTTCAACCTTGGGGGTGATTTCCGGAGCAAAATACGGGTATGTTCTTGAAAGAATCAGCCTCAGCCAGACATAGAAGAAGTCAGCAAGTTCGGAGTAGTTGACGTTTCCGGCATAGGGTGGGTCTGTGATAACCATAGAAGCTTTTTGTGGAAATCTCATGTTTTGGGAGGTTGTACATTCAAGTACACAATTTTCCGAAGTGCCAAGTATTTTCTCTTTTGAACTTATGAAATCACACTTGTTTTCTTTGATTTTACGGTCGAATGGTACTAAGTTATAATTTTTCCCTTTAATAATGGCATCAAAGAGCGAAACAAAAGTTCCCATTCCTATAGAAGTACCCCAAACATTACTTTCGCATATAGTTGCCTTGGGCTGAAAATCGTGACGAGCAAAGACCTGTCGAATACAATCTCGTTGCCAAATATAGCTGCAAAAGTCACTCATATTATTCAAAAGATTAAAAAACCCGCTCAACAACATCTCCTTCAAAACCTGATCTGTTTCCTCCCCGATAGCGGCAAGCAGCGTACTCAGACACAACAACTGCCGAGGGTTGAACATCTGATGCCAATATTTATAATTATGTGCGATTAAACCAGATTTCGTTTTCTCTCCCATAGGAATTTCACTCTTCGGATAAGGCAGCCTGTCCTTTTCTTCTTTCCACCTCTTCTCTGCATTCTGATATTTTTTGAGATCCGCAGGGGTGATCCTTTTAAAGAATTTGCCTCTATTATTATGGATATTGCATTGATGCACTATTATCTTCTTATGTTTCAAAAGATTTCCATGCATATCCAATTCTTCTTTATCACCCGCGCATTCCGCACAATAACCCTCAATAGCATAAGGCCTGGTTGGAAGGAGTTGATTTTCGGGAAGCTTTCGGATGGAATTAATAATCTTATCCTTAGTCCCGCAGGAAGGGCAGATAAAAGCGCCTTTCTCTGTATTCCCATGTAAAGGCTTGCAGCTTTTTGAACAAACAGGGCAAGACACTTCTTCCGGCAATGTTCCCCTATACTGCCAGACAGTATAGCAGTGGGGACACAATAAAACCGTTAGAGGAACCTTTTTCCTCGCCTTTTTTAAATTCTTTAGATTTGAACCATGCAAATTGTTAATTTGCGTGCACCAGGGACACTTGACACTATATTCGATCGAATTATACGGCGCCCAACGTTTATTGTTTCTTTTCTCTCCGACCGCATCCCTTGCATTATTTACCATCAGGGACTCTTCAGCGATTAACGATGTACTGGTCATATCCAGATCGAATGTTTTTTTGCATTTGGCGCATTGATAATCCGGCACATAACGAA
>CAYSLW010000312.1:0-2216 GCA_964431955.1 uncultured Candidatus Methanoperedens sp.
ACTTCAAACAAGAGCGGCCAGAAGTGTGCATTCTGGAAAGAAATTGTTGATGGAAGAGATGTTCTTGTATTACATGGACAGGGACTTATAGCATTCAAGGAAGGTGATACAATTTCTGAATCCGCATTTCAGGCAGTCGTTGGATTCATGTACCGCGCCGGGGATAGGTTGCACAGTATCAATACCTGCAAAAAGCTTGGGATAGGGATCAGGGAAACTGTGAGGATTTGAGGTAAAATAATGGACTATGGAGATCGTGAAACAAGGGCTTGGCTACTCAGGCGCGGCGTGAGCATAAAGGATATCGAGGGCGCACACCTGCGTCAGCGAGGGATTAGTGCTGTATGATAAATAAAACCAAAATAGACGAATTGGGTATAAAACCAGAATCCATCAGGAAATACATAACTCAGATCGAGGAGCAGGAGATTAACATATCAGACCTGAAAAAATGGCATCGAGGGAGAACAAGCTTTGCAGCGTAAACGAAACGCAGAAGCGATCAGGACAGTTGTGTGCCATGAATGAGATAGATTACAGTTCAGGGCTTGGTGCAATAATCATCGCGCTTATAATTATTATAGCTGAATTATTTTGGATTGCTATTAAAGTGTGAACACCCTACCCTGGGTAACGGGCACATAAAACAGCCATCAAAGAGGAACAACCATGGCAATAGTAGAAAAAGAACAACATAAACAAGAAATAGAAAATATATTGAACCGGCTCAAAGCAGTTGGTGTACAGTTAGATGAAAACGAAAAGCAGGAGATATCGGCAAGGTATGACCTGCTCATAAATGAATGGCGCGTGCCTGCCGCAGAAGCGACTCGCACAGTCATCCAGGCAACATTAAAGAAGCACGGCATTGAAACGAAATACTGGCAGACCGGCGGCACGGCGCCTGTAGTCCAGATAGATCAGATCAAGGCAGATAACGAATGGGTCAGCCTGAAAGCAAAAATAGTTCAGATCTGGGACAACCGCTCAGATAAGGTCGCAAGGACCGGACTTATCGGGGACGAAACCGGAGTGATCAAGTTCACTATTTTTGGGAAGAATAATCATATCATCCCTGAAGATTTCACAGAGGGTAATTCCTATCTTTTCGAGAACATGGTATCTTCAGTATGGCAGGGTCAGGTCTCGGTCAAGGCAAATAAGACAACAACAATAACGCCATGTGATGATGTAGATGTTAGCAGGCGCGTGCAAAAATTAATAGGTGTTATCACCGCAGTATCATCCGGGTCAGGACTGATCAAGCGCTGCCCTGAATGCAAGCGTGCCCTGGTGAAAGGTCAGTGCGGTGAGCACGGCAGGGTCGATGGCGTATACGATCTGCGCATCAAAGCCGTATTCTCACCATTCGGTACGAATGAACTTATAGACCTGATAATCGGCACCGCGCCAACCGAAACACTCACAGGTATATCTGTTGCTCAAGCGAGAGAGATAGCAACAGAAGCTCTTGATGCTGCGGTCATAGAGGACAGGTTCAGGACTGAGATAGTGGGCAGGTACTATGAGGTAACTGGCAGCATCATGTCCGGGAGCGGCATGCTCGTGGAAAGTATCAGATCCATAAATATCTGTACCCAGGAAGCACTGGCTGAGGCACTGAAAGAAGCATCCGGGGGTGTACCATGAGCACAACAATATTAGAAAAAAAAGAAGCAAAATATAGAATTATTGGGTTGGGTGCTGAAATAATATTTACTGTTGCTCTTAAAGATGTCCATAAATATTATAGAGATGGTTGTGTATTTGTCGAAAAGAGGAGCGACACACAGGAAGCTGACCAGCCCAAAAGTTGTACTGTATGTTTTAAACCACTTTTTAATGAATATGAGTATGCAGTGGTTCCACAATCTATGATCCCAATTATTCGAGAAACGCAAGAAGATAGGCAAGAAGATAAAATAATTTGTAGGGATTGTATTATAAAGCGTATGAAATGTGACATATGTGGTAAAGATCTTAGCGACCTCCAAGAATTCAAGAAGTCAAGAAGAAGCACACAAACTTATGTTTGTCGAAAATGCGCAGAAGAACTGTTGGCGGCGCTGAAAGAAGCGGGAGGGATACTATGAAATCCAATCGGGAAATCAAAGACGAAGATCATGAAGCACCGGAAGGAGGTACCTAATATGGATAAATGGTATCGTTAAACTTAAATAGGTTTATGGACATATTTAGACAATGATAGACATTGA
>CAYSLW010000313.1:0-2213 GCA_964431955.1 uncultured Candidatus Methanoperedens sp.
CCTGTTATCCTGTCGAATCGGCGCCTCCGCCTGTAATTTTTTATGAAAATAAGTGCTTGTTTTGCTTAAAATTAGAAAATAAAGAATTTTATCGAATTTGCCACAGGCTCATCTGAAATCGTAGAAGGATGGAATTGCACGCAGAATCAAGTAACAACTCTGTGTTCTCTGTGTGCTCAGTGGTTTTTCATTTGAAAAATTCAATGCCCCGCTTCCGCATGCCCCGCCGCATACCTCTCAGTAATCAGCGCGCGCTTGAGCTTGAACAGCACCCTCTGCTTATCAAAATTATATTTCTCTGCCAGCTTCTTTATAAGCCTCTTCTTTGGAACCCCTTTAAGAGCCATCTCTGTCATTATAGCATCAACGAACTCCTTGCTCGCGTCTGCTTCTTTCTTAGCTTCTGCCTTTTCTTCAGCTTCTGGCGCCTCAGGTTTCGCAGCAGCTTCTGGCACAGTTTTTGCCGGTTCTTTTACAACAGGCTTTGGCGCCTCAGTTTTTACCTGAATATCAGAAGTAGTTTTAACTGCTGGGGCTTTTTCCTTTGGTGTCTCGGGTTTTGCCAGCGCCTGCAATGTTGCCTTAACCGCTTCCTTTTCTGCCTTTTCTTCTGCCATTATCATCACCTCGATACCTCAACAGGCGTAACAGCGCCTTTCTCTATCCCGAACTTCTTTCCTGTCAGCAATACATTTTCCTGCACAGGCGCGACCTTGAACCTCTTTTCAATAGAAGCTCCGTTGGATTTGATCTTAATCGTTCCGCCTTTCAGGAGCTTGAGCGCTTTTACCATACTCAGGTTCATCTCAACAAAGTCATTGTCGTCAGCAAGATTGAACCACATGAATGGGTTGTACACGCTCACGAGCGCTGTCTTTGCCTCAACACTCATAGCTTTTGCCTGGACTGCGCCGTAGGCTGGTCTTTCGAGCTTCGGAATCGCGAACTCGTCCACTGCCGCGATGCCAAACGCCTTCCTCACCGTTTCATGCAGAGAATTGAACTCAAATCTAACGCCAGCTATGATGCCCAGCGCGTCAAGCCCAAACGTTTCGGTGCCGCCCAGAGCCTGCGCCCTGCCCTCATTGTTGATGAGCGTGCCCTTCTTTTTGTACAGGGGGACGTCCGC
Organism: uncultured Candidatus Methanoperedens sp.; assembly: GCA_964431955.1. Classification (GTDB taxonomy): domain Archaea; phylum Halobacteriota; class Methanosarcinia; order Methanosarcinales; family Methanoperedenaceae; genus Methanoperedens. Next base: position 1,130 of record CAYSLW010000313.1, read on the forward strand.
AATAACAACGTTTGCTTTTTGTGTGATTGGACTTGCACGACCTGCCTGAACCATTATGTTCGTGAGCTTTGCAAGCGTCTCACTGGGTATTATCTCAGCAGGGTCTGATGCCAGGCAGAACAATGTTTTTATCGTCCCTTTGTTTATATCCTCAATAAGGTTATTTAACGACTTCTGCTTTGCATCCTTAAAAAGAATATACGCACCTGTTGAGTTTGCAAATGGCTTCAGGAATGTTACTCTCGCTCCTGCATTCTTTGAAAGTGAAAGTACACTCTTCACCTGCTCGATATCCGAAAGCGGATGGAAATCAGCAACAATGAGCGAATCCGATGTTAGCTGCAGTTTTGTGACCTCCATTGGTTTAATATTTTCATCAGCCAGCGGTAGAGCCTTCCACCAGACTGCGGTTATCTTCGCGCCTTTCTTCTTGGCTGAAAGTAAACGCCTTACTATAAGCGGATACTGTTCATAGGGGTCTATGAACAACACGATATGCTTTGCAGCTTCTATTTCACTGTACGGAATTCCCACGCTCAGGGTCTGATAAGTATCTTTTGGAAGCGCCTCGAAATTGGCTCCTGTGCATAAATACGATTCAGCGACTTTCTGGAACGCCAGAAGCTCCTCGCATGTTGTGTTGCCCAATGATAGGAAAGCCGCAGAACCCTTGCTTGCTGAAATTCTCTTAGCTGCCTCTTTTGCAGCCTCTTCAAGCGTGACCTCCTTTCCATCCACTATGGACTTAACAGGTGTGTAGAAGCGCGGCAAACTCATACCGAACCTGCACAGTTTCCCGGCATTGGCTGGAGAGGATTTCCTGAAATCTACCTCAAGCTTCCCGTTTTCGCGGATATATAGCCCGCAGCCGAAATTGCAGCCGGGGCAGATGGTTGAATAAACACTATCTCCCATTCAGTTCACGCTCCTATTAACCACAGAGACACTGAGACACGGAGAAAATATTTTATATCTCTGCGTCTCCGTGTCTCCGTGGTTATTCCTTGTATGAAAAAATCTGCGTTTACCTGCGTTCATAAACCGAGACTTCGGTTTACGCAGTGTTGGGGTATGCGAAGCATAC
>CAYSLW010000314.1:0-2193 GCA_964431955.1 uncultured Candidatus Methanoperedens sp.
GCTGCATAACATATCCTTCACAACTATGCAAGATAATATGTCGGAGTAGAATTAACAGATGAGATTAAACCGGTTTTCTTGGCCTTCAGCAAAATACCCAATGTTCCTGTTACCTGTAAATTATTCGATTGAGCTATTATCCTGGCATCTTTGTCATCTATAAGGCATAATTTTGCTTTCTTCTCCAAGCTAAGACAAATCGCTTCGGCCTCGCCTTGATGAAGAAATGGCATCAATTGTTTTACAAAAATAGTGTTCGAGATGGGCTGCATAATTATTTGCTTACTTTCGACACACTTCCGCCATTATTCGCAACTTGAAAAAATAACGTTCACTTAATCAGCCACTGCTTCCGGGATATAAACGGTGCCAAACAGTTCAGTCAAAACCGAAATCCTGTCAATATGAAGTAAATTGCTGATAGGCGTGGTATTGCTGACAATCATAATGCCTGGTCCAAGTGAGAAATATCTTCACATAGTTCTTCAACATCGCAATGAATAGCTATACAATGTTGCGCAAGGAAGCGCTCAAAGGACAGCCGATCCATTTTTAACAAATATGCACCATGGCCTGCGGAAATAATACCTTCCTCATAAAGGCGCAACACAAGCTCTTCCATCAGAACTTTTTGAGCCCGCTTTGGCGGCAACTTAATCTGTGCCGCTATCTCCGGCGGAATTTGCAAAAAAATAGATTCCATCATACCCTCCTTTCGGGGTCGGATATAGCTCGTTATAATTTCAGAATAATTTCCCGAATTCAACCGAGCCAAACTGTCTCATATTACACAAAACTCACTAATAAAGCACGTATTTTTTTGCGAGGGACGACTTCCCCTTAAATTCTTTTATGAGGAACGACTTGGGGAGCAAATAGGGGACGTTCATCAAAATATAAGTCAACAGAAAACTGTTTTGCGTTGGTCGGATCTCATACTGCATGTGGATCAATAACATCCAAATCGATAATGCCTTTGAAATCTTCAACATTACGTGTTACCAGTGAACAGTTTTTCTCCAAGGCTGTCGCAGCAATAATTGCATCCGGCACTTTGATCCGTATGCCTTTTCTAATAAATATCGCTTTATCAATAATATGGGAGTCAACGGCGATTTCTGTAAATGCTTTTAATAGTTCGTTAATTTTGAGCTCTTCTTCATACTTAAGGCCCGGATAGCCTAACAGCTCAAGCCTTGTAATAGCCGAGTATCCAGCCCAGCTTGCTTGAACAGAAAATTTTAAAAAAGCCGAAGCGACAAGTTTGCCTGATAAAGCATCTATCCACACATTAGTGTCTATTAAATGCCTCATAGACGTTTATCCCATTCTGATCTGATCTGTTGTTGCCACTGAACCGAGTCCACATCGCTTTTCAGCCATCCAAGTAAACCGCTTATTTTTTCAGTATCCGGTTGAATGTCTTTTCCATCAAGGACAATTAAGAGCAGCTTACCTTCTCTGGGCAATTTCTTCGGGTCCATGGGATAAATTATTCCTTCTTTAACAACTGCTTCCATTGTATTGTAAGTTGTCATTGGGACTCCTTTTCCACAATTTTATTATGGATTACCAGTCTTGGTAGAAATAATATCTTTCATCTATTATTATGATGCCATCTCTCAAAAAAGGCAAGGAGTTTGAATCCGTTGAAGTGACATGGGACGAGAAGTGACATGGGACGAGAAGTGACATGGGGCCCATGCATTCATGCGTTTCCCTCATTTTCAAGAAGCCGAATATCGGACATAGAATATCGTAAAATATGGGAGCGAATGGGGTAGAGTAGAGAGATGGTATATGCGGTTTTAGGTTCGGCCTATCTGTTTCCGCTCCTTTCGTTAAGCGGTGCCTCATTATCCCAACCATGACTGCCTCTACCATCCCTCCCTCATCAAACCGTGCATGCGATTTTCCCGCACACGGCTTTCCGATGCTCTTCACCGCAGAGCATGCGCTTTATCCAGGCGGTTGCCCCTTCTTTTGCCTCGATGTCCTCAAAGGTAACGCCGTCTATACCGGCGCTGCCTTTGTTGGCGCGAACAAGATTATAGGCGTGACTGAGGATGTCCGCCCGATAAACCTTGTCATACAAGGCATGGAAACGACAAGCCGGTTCCTGCTTGGCCTTGCGGTAAAGCTTCCTCTGTAGTGTCCTGATGTTTTCCGGAGTTGTTAGCATTTCTGCAATCT
>CAYSLW010000315.1:0-2187 GCA_964431955.1 uncultured Candidatus Methanoperedens sp.
TTAAAAAACCACAGAGTCGGCTATGAACTGTGGTTCATAAATGAACATGAAAATTGAGTTTTTCATACCAGAGCACAGAGGACACAGAGAAAAAAAATAACAACCCTCTGTGCTCTCCGTGTCCTCCGTGGTTAATTATCTGACCGGGATTGATATTCCAGAATAAAATAATAAGAAATCAACTTATCTATTCAATAGCGGGATAAGAAAATGCGTTTATAGTTTCTTATGCGTTGAAAATTCAGTGAAGACTTTGAACTTTAAATATTAATTTGGCAGAATTTTCAAATCAGTAACCTTTACATACAGCCCAGACAATAAGAAGCATGAATCATGAGGTGTTATACTGAAACAGCGAGTAAATAGCAGCCAGCAGCCTGAAGAAGTCACCAGGATTCGCATCCCGCAAAAAAAAGCGAACGAAGTGCTGGGCACGGTTGAAAGTTTGCTGGGGGCTAATAAGTTAAGGGTCAGGTGTATGGACGGGGTAGTAAGACTCACTCGCATTCCGGGCAAAATGAAAAAAAGTACATGGATTCGCGAAGGGGACGTAGTTATAGTTGTCCCATGGTCTTTCCAGAATGAAAAGGCGGATATAGTCTGGAAATACAGCGGACCACAGGTAAACTGGTTGGAACGCAAGGGATTTTTAAAAAGTTAAATTGATAGTATGGTAAGTGATAAGAAGCTTCACCGCATGGATGAGAAAATCGACGAATTCCGCATGCGAATCAAGGATTCTGATAAGAGGGAGGTCTTTGACGATGTTTTTGACGATGCAACATTAATGGCTCTGTACGAGCTTTCCAGAAAAGGCTACATCGACGCGCTTGGGGGTTGTTTCAGTACAGGAAAAGAGGCAAATCTTTTCCATGCCGTTTCAAAAAAAGACGACATTTCTGAAATTGCCGTGAAGATATATCTTATTTCCACCGCGAATTTTAATGCAATGAAAGAATATATTCTGGGAGACCCTCGGTTTATCGGGATTAAACAATCCAGAAGGGATATAATTTTTGCATGGACTAAAAAAGAATTTAAGAACCTAAAGCGCGCGGAAGAAGCAGGAGTAAGGGTGCCAAAACCCTATATCACGAAAAGGAATATTCTGTTAATGGAGTTTATCGGGAAGGACGGCATCCCCATGCCCCAACTGAAGGATGTAGAACTCACCCATGAAGAGGCAAAGGGTATTTTTAACAGGACTGTCGAATACATGAAACTTTTATATTCCCGGGCTAAACTTGTGCACGCCGACCTGAGCGAATATAATATACTGGTAGACGTGTATACTATGGAGCCAGTGATAATAGATATGGGACAGTCGGTTACAACTGACCATTTTCATGCAGATACTTACCTGCGGCGCGATTGTTACAATATCTCCCGATTTTTTGGGAAATTAAATATTAAGGTAGATGATGACGAATTGATTTTGATTATAAAAGAGGAAGTAAAATGACAGAGCATATCAAAGTTCCACTTGAGAGAATCGCAGTTCTTGTGGGTCCAAAAGGCAGCATTAAGGAACTGATTGAAAAGGGATCAACAGCCATGCTTAATATCGACAGCCAGAGCGGGGATGTTGAGATAACGGATGCGAAAGACCCGCTCAAAGGAATGCGTGCGCGAGAGGTGATACATGCTATTGCGCGCGGCTTCAGTCCGCAAAAGGCTATCAGGTTGTTCGATGATGACCTTCTCATGTTTGAAACAATCGACCTGTCAAATATCGCAAGAACAGAAAAAGACCTGCAGCGAATTCGCGGAAGAATCATAGGCAAGGCAGGCAAAACACGGGAGATTTTTGAGGCACTTACCAATGTACGCATCTCCGTTTATGGGAAAACGGTATGCTTGATAGGGTATCCCGAACAAAATGCGGTAGCAAGAAAAGGTATAGATATGCTTTTAGAAGGTTCATCCCATGGCCCTGTTTATAAATTCCTCGAGAAGAAGAAAAGCGAATTGAAGCAGGCTGAAATGGGTTTGTAGATTTTGAGCAGGCAAAAAATAAGGCAAGCATTAGAAAGGATGTAACCGTTCATAGCTTGAGGCATAGTTTTGCTACACATCTTCTTGAAAGCGGAACTGATTTGAGCCTCAGGCAAACTTAACAAGATAGCTTAAAATTTAATTGTAATAAGTGTATATTTGATATCGCAAAAAGAAATAAAGCCGCCGCCA
>CAYSLW010000316.1:0-2175 GCA_964431955.1 uncultured Candidatus Methanoperedens sp.
GGAGAGGGGGAGGTCGTGGCAGAGAATTTATGACGATGAGCCCTCTCCTTGTGGGAGAGCTCAAAACACGAAGTTTTAGTGTCGAGCGCGGACAGGAGGTCCGAAAAGCGCTCGACGACGCGCGGCGGAGCCGGGGTGAGGTAAGGGTTCTCTATTTCAACAGATTTTCGATCGTTTCAATAAATTTCTCAACCCGCTTAATGTCAACATAGTTGTCGCTTTTTTATGCACATTTTTTCAATAGCTTTTCTTTCGTCTCGAGGCTTGGATTGAGATACACCACCTCATTGCAACCCCATACCCTTTGTCTGCTTACCCAGCGCTCCGGATGTAACGACCGGGCCCGGGCAACGGCTTCATTTCGCTTCTCAAATATTTTCTTGTAATCTCCATTGCGCCTCTGCTGCGGAGTTACATACCCGATCGCCGAATGCCTGTGTTCCATGTTATACCAGTTTACAAATTCTGCCATCCAGGTTCGAGAGTGATCCATATCTTTAAACTGACCGGGATACCCGGCGGTATATTTCAGAGTCTTAAACAACGATTCAATAAAGGGATTGTCATTGCTGACCCTGGGCCTGCTGTACGACGGTATCACTCCAAGACTATATAACGTCATGAGCATCGTCGCGCCCTTCATCGGATTGCCATTGTCAGATCGTAGATATATCCCCCTCATTCCGTGTTTCATCTGCAACCGCTTAAACAGCTCGGCTGCAAGCTCATCATCCTCCCGGTCATGAATCTCCCATCCGACTATATCTTTTGTCCAGATGTCCTTGACCACATACGCGTAATTAAAAAGTCCCCGAACATCGGTCTTCATCCAGGTAATGTCCCAGGACCATACCTGGTTCGGGCCCATGGCAACAAGCTCCTGCGGATGTGCCCGCCGGATAAGAGCCTTGCCATCACCCCGGTGATGCAAAAGCCCTGCTGCTTTTAAAAACCGGTAAAACGTACGCTCTGAAGCTATATATTCGCCATTTTCTGCCAAAATTGCTACTATTTCATACGGTGTCAGATCTCGATACTCTGGCATACAGGCCGTCTCTTTCACCCGTTCTATCTCTTCTGCTGATAGTTTCCGGGGAATCTTTTTGGGTGCACCTTTTCGTTTATCACCCACGCACTCTCGTTGCCACCGCTGATAGGTCCGTATGCTTATGCCTGTAATTTCACAGGCATTCCTTTTGCGGGCTCCTGATAGTACAGCTTCATCTATCCATTCGATGGTGCTGCGCTTTTCCTCAAGGGGTATCAGTCGTCCTCGCGCTCCCCCCACATCTCGTTCAGTTTTTTTTTGAGCGTGAGTAGCGCCGCCATCTCGGCAAGCGCCTTTTCCTTCCGCCTCAGCTCTTTCTCAAGCTCGCGTTTCTCTTTTTTCAGCCGGGAATTTTCTTCTCGGTACTTGGTATCTTTGTCCTTCAAGGTATCCCTCAATTCCTGTTCCCACAGATTCAGATGCTCGCCATGAAGCCCTTTCTCCCTCAGCCATGTTCCCATGTCTGCTTCGTCTTTTTGCCTGCTTTCCAGAAGCAGGGCCAGCTTCTCGGTGCTGCCTAAAGATAGAGGACTCGTCTGTTCCGCATCGAGTGCCAATGTACCATTCTCCGCTGATTTTTTCCAGTTATAAATTGTCTGCTCCGATATTCCCATCTCACGGGCTACATCCGGTACGCTCCGGTTTCCCGGCGGTAATACCTTCCTCAACACACTTTCCTTGATCCTTTTGCTGTATTTCATAGTTCTCTCCTAAATATTTTAGGCGACAACTATGTTGGCACAGAGGGATAGCACTCTGGATAAACCATTTGTAAATGAGTTCAATTCGATCTTAATAGCCTTTGGTGTAAAAACATTCTATGCTGATAAGGATATCTGTATTGGTGATGACATTCCAAAAAAAATTTATGAAGGAATTGAGAGCTCAGATTATATTTTGTATTTCATATCAAAAAATTCAATCAATTCCAAGTGGGTTCAAGAGGAACTATCAATTGCAAAAATGTATGAAAAAGAAAAAGAAGGCGTTAGCATACTACCAATTTTAATTGATAAAATTGATAAACTACCTACTTCAATAAAGAGCAAGAGATATGCTAATTTTAGTGATAAAAAAATCGACATCCTATCAAAAGACTTTAGATTGGTTCTCAAGGCAATAGGGCT
>CAYSLW010000317.1:0-2165 GCA_964431955.1 uncultured Candidatus Methanoperedens sp.
GCGCTGGCATACGTGTCTGCGTCCTCAAGGGGCGCAACCCTTGACGCAAAGCGTAACCACAATAATCTTTGCGACCTTTGCGCTCTTTGCGGTGGAGGGGCTTTATATCACCCCAACAGGTCTCTGGACACTAACTTTAGCCGTCAAAAAGCCTGATTTTTCTTAAATAATCAATCCCTGCCATAGGGAATGGACGATGCGATTCTCGGCTTATAGATGGCTTCTAATTCTAAGGCATTTGGAAATTATTTATGGTATATACTTGATAAGCCCCATGCACTCCCAATGGGTAGCGACTCCGTAAGGAGCGACGACGGTGCAGAGGGGAGAGGATACGGTAAAAAGCGAATGTCGGTCCGTAATAGACTGTAATCAATTAATAACTCTGTGTCCTGGTATGAAAAACAACTATTAACTCGTACGAACTTATACGAACTCACGCCACCAGAGTTCGTACGAGTTCGTATAAGTTCGCTGTTAATTTTCTATTTTGTTGTTCTTTTTCATTGTCTTTTATGAACCGCAGTTCATAGCCGACTCTGTGCTCTTTGTGGTTTTTCAAACCAGAATCTTTTCTACGCTGGATATTTATATATAGTCAAAGGTTTCAGGACTATACATTTGCCAGGAAAAGATTATACTTTTCTGTAGCAGAGGTGATTGCGTGTTGAAAATTATAGAAACAAAGCTCCAAGAAAGCACTGCCGGGATTATTGATGAACTTGCAGAGGAATTGCACACCGATACATCGACACTACTTGCCAGGCTTATTGAACATGGGCTGCGAATGGAACTTCTGAAACGATCTACTCAGATGTATGCCGAAGGGAAAGTTTCGATGTGGAAGGCTGCTCAACTGGCTGGTGTTAGCCTGTATGAAATGATAGCTGAAATAAAAAAGCGGGGAGTACCCCTTCAATATGGAGTGGAAGATTTTGAATCAGACATTAAAACGCTTAAGAAACTTAAAAGTAATATCTAATGCGTCTCCTTTAATTTATCTATCTAAAATCGGTAGATTGGAACTCCTGCACGATATGTTTGACACGGTATATGTTTCCAGTACTGTATTGAGAGAGATGCTTGGTGGTAAGAATCTTTCGGACGGATTTGCAAGTGCTATGAAAGTAGAGGATGCTATTAATACCGGATGGGTAAAAGTCGAAGAACTGGAAGCAGATGAGCATGATGCGGCGGAGAAATATTCTCGTGATCCGGGCATTCATCACGGTGAAGCTGATATGCTTGCCATAGGGCATCGATTTGACTTATTGTTGCTGGATGATCTGGTAGCACGCACGTTTGCAAAAGCACTTGGATTCGATGTGGTGGGTACGATCGGGTTAATTCTGCAAGCTTATGATATCGGGTTGATTTCTTTTGCCGGGTTTGAAGAATGTATGGACGATCTGGAATACCATGACTTTTGGTTACATCCTCATTTAAAACGGAGAATTATGGCAGAAGCTGAATCCATCAGGCTGACGCGAGAACATATTGATTAAGTAATCGCTATTCCTTATTCGACGTTTAAAAGTCCTGTCCCAGGTTGGACTTCATGTCATATAGATGGGATGAAAATTGATCTGGGATACAGGCTGTATCAATTAATAACTCTGTGTCCTCTGTGCTCTCCGTGGTTTTTCAAACCAGAAGATAATAAAAAGTCTCGAATTTATCCAAAATCCAGCGGTTTATTGACGCTATAGGAACCGCTTGTTTTGCCCCTTACCATAAGTACGTACGTACGTACCTGCGGTTCTTACTTATGGTTCTTACCCGCAGTTCTTCCAGCTTTATTTAATGCTGCTTTCATATTGTTACTTAACCGCAAGTCCTGCAAAGGCATTGTGGTAATATAAAATTATAAAACGACCAGTCCAGAGTTCAGAAGCGGTGATGGAACATGCAAGAGATAAAAAATTGGTTTGGCAGGCGGGGTGTGATAATCGCACTCTTTGCGCTTGGGATGCTCATCGGAGCGCTGGTGTGGGCGTATGTCGTTCCTGCTCCAGAAGCGTTTGAGGTGACCGTTACTCCGGACGTGGTTGTGTTTAATGGACCGAGGTTTTGAGGTGAGAATATGAACTTGAATTACAGTAATCACGAGATTACAGCGCCGAGGAGGGGCGCTATAACAGCGCAGGTTATCCGAGCGCTGCCGA
>CAYSLW010000318.1:0-2162 GCA_964431955.1 uncultured Candidatus Methanoperedens sp.
CATGATAATATACCGCTATATCTTTGTGCTCTTAGAGGAAGCGGAACGCATGTGGTTGGCATCTCAAATGAGGGGCGAGGGTGATTTTCGCACAAAAATCGAAGTCTTTTCAATGCTTGCTGGCACACTTTTCCTGCGCACTATAAATCAGGGTGAAAAACTTTTTGTAGCCATGAACTCCCGCTGCTACGACGGTGAAACAAGCAGCCTTGCCTACCATGAAAACAAAACAAAAATAAGCGCAATCTCACTCTCAACAATTCTATTATTTGAGGCAGTTCTCGCTTACGTCACAATCCTGACACAAAACACGGCATTAATCTGAAAGATGAAAAAATCATGAATATCATAGAGGCACAAAACATAACCTTCCAGTATCCCGATGGTACAGATGCCCTATGTGACATTGATTTCTCAGTTGAAAAGGGAAGCATTACAGCTATTCTTGGCCCGAACGGCGCAGGCAAATCAACGCTCCTACTGCACCTGAACGCCACCCTAAAGCCCACAAGAGGTACTGTGTGTCTAAAAGGCGAGCCCTTTGTCTATGATAAAAAAGGCTTACACCAGATTCGTCGCACAGTAGGAATGGTATTCCAGAACCCTGATGACCAGCTCTTTGCACCAACTGTACGCCAGGATGTAGCATTTGGCCCCAAAAACCTGAAACTTACAGGTGCAGAAATAAAGCACAGGGTAGATGAAGCCCTCCGACTCGTGGAGATGGAAGCTTGCGCCGAAAAACCACCGCATTTCTTGAGCGGTGGACAGAAAAAGCGAGTGGCTATTGCAGGTGTAATCGCCATGAAACCTGAAATCATAGTGTTGGATGAGCCCACCGCTGGATTGGATCCACAGGGTTGCGCCGAAATTATCGAGATTCTGGACGAATTAAACGCTGAGGGAAAGACAATCATTTTCTCTACACACGATGTTGATCTGGCGGCGAAGTGGGCAGACCACTTATATATTCTTCACGAAGGAAGAATTAAAAAACATGACGCTCCACATAAAATATTTGCTGATTATTCTCTAATCTCTGAGACAGGGCTTAGACTTCCAACCTTTGTGCAGATTTTTCGTGAGTTGAAGGCGAGGGGGACATCAGGAGGAGATTCACCGCTGACTATGCTGAATTTTGTAGAATCTGTATCAAAACCTTTCGATGTTCTTAAGGTGCGGTGCGCCGCAGCTGGGACAGATGCATGTGCGGGAGAAAAAGTGGGTCTTGTTATGAAAGACGGTATGCTGTGCACCACCAGGGTGGATATCGACATGAACGCTGAAACCACAGCTTTCGGCAGAGTGATGTATAATGCCAAGGCTGGTGAGGATATTATTGTGGATGGGATAACAGGAACACTTACTCAAAAAACCGGGAATATTTATATAGTGCCCATCCCGCGTGTAATAGAAGGAGGCGGAAGGGCAGCCGACCTGGAAACTATACGAACTATAATAGTTGAGAACAAACCACATAAAATAGGCGCTATGGGAACATCTGCAAAAGTAGTGGTTAGAAAAGCAGGTATTCATTGCGATTTTGAAGTGGACGTAATCCAGTCAAGCATACTGGCTGCCGCGAGAGGTCTCAATGTTATGGTTTTTGCTACCGGCGGTATGGTTGACCGTGTAATTCAGAAAATAGAAGGCTACAATAAGCAGAGTGGACAGGAAATTAAATTTTCATCACTGGCTATCCAGGCTTCATTGTAGTGGAAATCTGAAAATCAGGCAAGAGGATACCGAGATTCAGGTCCCAATGCTATTTTACATTTCCTGCCCTGGCTTTATCGTGGTCAGCTTCACATTCTTCACGCCCTTTATTGCCATTATGCGTTCAGCGATAGCTTTTACTTCTTTCCCATCGCCCTGTAATATGAGAACTTCCATGCATTCGTCATGGCTTATGTGAGCGTGTACAGCCGACCTTGTAATAGTGGAGAATTCATGCTCTATGTCCATTAGCGACGATACAAGCCCGCGCTGGGAATGATCATACGTCATGGATAGAATACCAATTCGTTCGCCTTCGACCTCGCTCATCCAATCGTAATAACGGATATAGCTTCTTATTGCGTCGCGTATGCCTTCGGAACGGGATGAGTAGCCTCTTTTTGTTATGATTTCATCGAATTTTTCAAGCAGGTTCTCAGGAAGAG
>CAYSLW010000319.1:0-2158 GCA_964431955.1 uncultured Candidatus Methanoperedens sp.
TTTCAGGCTTTCCATACACTGCGGCTGAACTGATATATATAAAACGCTCGATGTCCGATTTTCTGGCAGCCTCAAGAAGATTTAATGTCCCGTTGATGTTGTTTTCTGCATCAAAGACCGGGTCTTCCATGGACTTTTTGACGCTTATCTGTGCGGCAGTATGAATTATCGTATTCGCCTTACTGGCAAGCTCATTAACTATTTTTGGATTGCGTATGTCTCCTTTGATTATTTTAATTTTTGATGGTAATTTTATATTACTTAAGCTGTTGGAAAAGTTATCCAGAATAGTAATTTCGTTATTTTCTGAAAGCCTCTCCCCTAAATATGAACCTGCCTGCCCCAATCCCCCAGTCACTAATATCTTCATTTATTTTATCACACCTAACATATCCTTGAAGTGTTTTATTGTTTCTTTTAACCCCTGCACAAGTGAAACCTTTGGCTCCCAACCGAGAAGTGTCCGTGCTTTTGTGATATCTGGTCTTCTCTGCCTTGGATCGTCTACAGGCAAAGGTTTAAAAGTGATTTTCGAGTTGCTGCCCGTCATCTTTAGTATTATCCTCGCAAACTCAAGTATGGTATGTTCCTCAGGGTTGCCTATATTGACAGGAAGAGTGTAATCTGACATCATCAGCCTGTAAATCCCATCCATCTCATCGCTCACGTAACAGAAACTCCGCGTCTGCGAACCGTCCCCGTACACAGTGAGGTCTTCCCCACGCAGCGCCTGCCCGATAAAGTTCGGTACAACGCGCCCGTCGTTCAGGCGCATCCTGGTTCCGTAAGTATTAAAAATCCTCACTATCCTCGTATCTATTCCATGATACCTGTGGTATGCCATAGTGATGGCTTCAGCATACCTCTTTGCCACATCATAAACCCCGCGGGGTCCTATCGGATTAACGTTACCCCGGTATTCCTCAGTTTGCGGATTCACAAGCGGGTCGCCGTAAACTTCAGAAGTGGAAGCCAGCAGGAATCGAGCCTTTTTTTCCTTTGCAAGCAGCAGATCACACAGGTGCGATCCGAGAAATCCTGCCCCGCCTGTTACTAATGCCTTCATGGTTTTCCTATCTGTGATCAATGCTTTTTTAGTCAATGGAAATCTTGATCATAACCTTCAGTAAAAACAAATGTTTGCCATATTAACCGGGCAATCTATTAAAAGAATATTGTTCAAAATGTTCATCGAAAGAGAAAGCATCTCTTATTCCCAGCCTCTCCATTACGGCAAAACTTGTTGCATCAACATAGGAAAAGTGCTTATCCTGGTAACGAAGAATGATTTGCCATGCATGGTTCTCATCCTCTTCAGAAACTCTCTCTATTTCTGCCGTGTTACGCAGTTTCTCTATATATTCTACAGCTTTATCCTTTGCTTTTTGGTGATCCACATCTTTAGCATTGGCAGTGGCAAAAAGTGCGCTGGTATCAACAAAAATAATTTTACCTTTCTTCATCATAGATATACTTATCGTGTTCTTTGCCGCTGATGCCTTCTATTTCAACAAATCCAACACATTTCCATAAAGGGGAGTCAAAGGTGAAAGCTTTCTCACGAACTGTTCCGGCAGGACAAATCCGAATCTCTTTATTAGCAATCTCTATTTCAATATCCCCCTCAGTAATGCGAGCCTGACTGAGGATATCTGCAGGGATAAATATACCGGTAGTAACTTTGGTATGCATTCTACTAATCATATTTTTAACCTTACCTTTTTAACTTCCTTTGCCTTTCATTATTTTATTCATACATAACTTCAATCCCTGCTCTAATAAATATTTTGGTTGGTTTGCCTGTTGCTATATTAAAAACTTCTCCAGCAGCTTTTTTGTTTTCCATCTTCTGAGGGGGGCTGAATATGTTGAATGGACGAAGGCAGGTGACCGGAAGTCCATACAGGATATGAAACGTTTTTCTAAACCCCCAAATGACCGATAGGTATCCCAATCCTCCGGTCAACAGTATTTTCATACACCTCCTTTCCCTAAGACATCCCTGAAGTATCTTATCGTTTCTATTATCCTCCGTTATATGTTCCACGCACACCGACCTTTAATGTCTGAATAGGCAGCTCCAGATAATCTATCGGGCTTGCGGGACTTGCAAGATGGAATATGTAATCGATCTTATCTCCAAAATAGATGGGTTTTG
>CAYSLW010000320.1:0-2148 GCA_964431955.1 uncultured Candidatus Methanoperedens sp.
ACACCCGATTCCCCTTTGGCATGCCAAAGCCCGATAATGGTAATTATCTCTGGATCCAGGTATTTTACAGCGCCCTGAATGAGAACGGAAGAAGTGGATTTGTGATGGCGAACTCTGCCAGCGACGCCCGCGGAAGTGAGCAGGATATCAGAAAGTCGCTTATTGAAGAAGGCGCGGTGGATGTGATGGTTGCAGTGGGCTCGAACTTTTTCTACACGGTCACGCTGCCCTGCACACTCTGGTTCCTTGACCGCGGAAAGGCAAAATCGCCGCGCAGGGACAAAGTCCTCTTCCCTGATGCGAGGCACATATTCCATCAGGTTGACCGCGCTCATCGTGACTTCATGCCTGATCAAATCGAATTCCTTGCCAATATCGTGAGACTCTACCGGGATGAACAACCTGAAACAACAAATGGCAGCGCGCTAATGTTGAAAGAAAAGTTCCCCGATGGTAAATACATGGATGTACCTGGCTTATGCAGTGTGGCTGCACTTTCCGAGATCGAGGCGCAGGGATGGAGCCTGAACCCGGGGCGCTATGTGGGTGTGGCAGAGCGGGAGGCTGATGATTTTGATTTCAGGGAGTGCCTTGAGGAACTGAACGAGGAGCTTGAGACGCTCAATGCAGAGGCGCGGGAATTTGAAGGGCGCATTGCTGAGAATGTTGAGAAGCTGCTGGAGGCTGGGTGACAAAGGATTCGGATATGTATCATAATGATTCAGTTCCGATAGTTTTAAATAATTCGGATACAGATTATAATGATCATGTTTCGAAAATTTATCAATCGCGATGAAGAGAGCGCATACCTGGATCGCGAATATCGGTCAGATAAGTTCTCCTTAACGGTTATCTATGGCAGGCGCCGTGTAGGTAAAACCGAACTCATCGGCAATTTTTTGAAAGACAAGCCAAACATCTACTTTCTGGCGGATAAGAGAGGCACAAGATCGAACCTTTACAGGTTCAGGAAAAAGGCGGCTGAGTTCTTAAAGGATTATGAGCCAACCCTGGAGACCTTTGACGAGGTCTTTGAATATATAAATACAAAATGGAGTGGAGGAAAAAAACTGGTAATAGTGATCGATGAATTCTCATATATTGCACAAATGGATGAGTCGATCCCTTCAGTATTTCAGTTGATCGTTGATGAGATATTGAAAAACAGTTCATTCCATCTTATCCTGTGCGGTTCATCGATATCGATGATGGAGAAAAGCACGCTGGCGCATTCAAGTCCATTGTATGGAAGGAGAACAGGTCAGATAGAAGTAAAACCAATGATGTTTCGAAATGTTTGGGAGTTCTTTCCTGAATTGTCCCTCGATGAGATCGTGAACATTTACGGCGCAACCGGAGGCGTTCCTTTCTACCTTTTGTTCTTTAACCCGGAATATTCATTTTATGAGAATTTAAGCAACACTTTTTTTTCAAAAGAAGCTGTATTATATGCAGAGGGGGAATTTCTGCTGCGCGAAGAACTGAAAGAGCCCGCAACTTTTATGAATATCCTTCTTGCTATTTCAAAGGGCGCTACAAGACCGGGTGAGATCGCCTCCAGATCGTATCTTGAAGCAAAAGACCTGCCGTATTACCTGGATACGATAATTAAACTGGGATTTGTGAGAAAAGAACACCCTGTGCTTGAGAAACCAACAACAAAAAAGACCATTTACCGAATCGAAGATAACTTTTTGCGCTTCTGGTTCCGTTTTGTTCTTTCTCACAGGGATGAACTTGAACAGGGAAATAAAGAGTCTGCTATAAGGGATGTAGAAAAAAGCTACGATGCTTTTCTTGGAGAAACATTCGAGCAGATAGGGAAAGAGATGCTGATATATCTCAATTCCAGTGGCGGACTTCCATTCAGATTCCAGAAGCTGGGCAGGCAATGGGGCAAGATCCCGCTGGCTCCCAAGGGACAGAACGAGTACGAGATAGATATTGTGGCAGTGAATGATGACACAAAGGAGATCCTTTTCTGTGAGTGCAAATGGGAGGGCAAAAAGGTGGATATTGATGTGTATCGCAGCATTGTGGAAAAAGCTGGTTATGTTAAGTGGCATCACGATAGGAAGGAATATTTTGCGCTAATCAGCAGGTCGGGATTTACGGACAGGATGAAAAAGGAGGCGCAAACGAAGGGAG
>CAYSLW010000321.1:0-2146 GCA_964431955.1 uncultured Candidatus Methanoperedens sp.
TAGAATATTCCTTCATCCAACAATTTTCCTGCTCTTTCCTGAACAAGTATAGCCAGGTGGGTACGGCGCAGCATATGGCATACCATAAGCAGCACGCTGCCGGCCTGTCAATAAATTCTTTCAGCCTCTTGCCAGGTTTACCTTTCTCTCTATAAACCGCAACTATCCGCTCTATTTGATCTATTGCTATTCCTGTCATGTTTTATAAGCCTATATGCGCCTTTTTATTGCTGTGCGCTGTCTGTAAAATTGATCATCATGAGAATGAAAAAATAAAGAACTGCTGACTTGGTTTTATTTTAAAGCTTCCCCATCTTCTTCAAAAGCTCTGCATTCAGCACGCTTGCGCCTGCTGCGCCCCTTATAGTATTATGCCCCATGCAAATGTAGCGTATCCCGGGGCGGATTCGCCCTACCGAAACAGTCATTCCTCCCCCGATGTTCCTGTCCATGCGAGGCTGAGGTCTGTCTTTTTCTTCTTTTACCTCGATTACAGGGATAGGTTCCGTGGGCAAATCCGAAAGTCCGGGGTCAAAATTCAGGAAGGCTTCTTTAACCTCACCAGGCGAAGGATTATCCGCCATCTCGACCCACACAGCCTCGGTGTGACCGTCCATAACATTTACCCTGTTGCAGCTTGCGCTCACCCTGAACGGCGCATCAACTACTTCACTCCCGTTAAACTCACCAAGAAGCTTTCTGGTCTCGGTCTCCACTTTCTCCTCTTCCTGACCTATATAGGGAATCACGTTATCCAGAATCGCCATCGAAGGCACGCCGTCGTATCCTGCGCCGGATATTGCCTGCATTGAAGCTATGTAGATTTTCTCGATCCCGAACCTCATGAGCGGCTTCAGGGTCACAGTCATCATAATAGTGGTGCAGTTGGGATTCGTGACCACGTAGCCATCCCATTTGCGCTTATCCTGCTGGACATCGATGAGCCCGAGATGCTCAGGGTTCACTTCCGGGATGACAAGTGGTATATCCTTCACCATGCGCAATGCGCTGGCATTACTTGCAACCACAAAACCTGCTCTGGCAAACTCAGGTTCTACGGTTTTGGCAAGGTCGGCAGGAAGTGCAGAGAAAACAATGTCTGCATCCACTTTCTTCGGGTCGACCGGCACTACGGTCATGTCAGCAACCTCATGCGGGATTTTGCTTTCAAGCCTCCAGATCGCAGCATCCCCGTATTTCTTGCCTGCGCTCTTGTCAGAGGCTGCCAGCGATGTTAATTCAAACCACGGGTGGTTTTTTAACATCTCAATGAATCTCTGACCTACATTGCCTGTCGCGCCAAGCACTCCTGCCGTTATTTTTGTCATAGTCGTTAATCCCCGTATTTAAATACGGGGTCTTATTGCTCTGCTGTGATCGCATTGGTCGGGCACGAGTCAACACATATACCGCAATCAGTGCACTCTGCCTCGTCTACTACTGCCTTTTCATTTTTCAATTCGATTGCTGCTGCAGGGCATTCGTCTACGCATGTTCCGCATCCAGTACATTCTTCAGTTTTTACTTTTGCTGCCATTTAGGTCACCTTTTGCCTTCCCCATTGAATAAGTAAAATATAAAAGTAACGGTTGTAAAATACCATGTTTACCTCATCATAATGGCTGGGTTAAAATGCAGATTGCCTGAAGGGGCGTATTATATACTTGCAGATATACCCGAGGGCATAGAGATGGATGACATGACTTTTGCAAGATACATGGTAAGCGAGATAGGAGTGGCTGCTGTCCCTGGAAGCAGTTTCTACAGGAGCGAGGCAGGAAAGCGAAGAAGGATGAGACTTTGAAGGAAGCGGCGAGAAGGCTTGAGAAGCTGAATGCTTAGAATGAAATCAAGGAATTTGTTTAAATGATATTAAAATAATTGTTCTTCATAAAAGAACATTTACTTTCTGTTCTAAAAAAGAACTTGTTTCGGAACAGTTCGTATAAGTTCGTGATGATAGTGCTATGCTGAGACACTTTTATATACTCGCATCACATTGATATAATATATGCAGTTGGTCACCAAAACAAAGGAATCATCTCTACCGCCAATAAGAATAGATGCTGGAATTTTAAAAGAACTGGACGTACTTGTTGATAAGTTTGGTTACCGTTCAAGAACAGAACTGATAAGGGAAGCTATA
>CAYSLW010000322.1:0-2139 GCA_964431955.1 uncultured Candidatus Methanoperedens sp.
ATATCAAACGACAAAATATATCTTACGTCAAGGAAAATCAGTTATGTCGGTTAACGTAATGGAATAGTGGTGCTGGCGGGTGTGGATTTGAAACATTAGGGTATTACACTGAAAAAGCAACTCACCGTTTGACAGCGCTTTTTTTAACCTTCCCCCTTCTTTGGTCTTTCCCCTTTAGTATGACTTCCCTCCTTTCCCCATGATTTCTCCGATCTGTACCGCATCTGCGCTCGATTCCACCTCTGCGATCAAGACCAATCCGCCGGCCAGACCTCTGCCTTCTCTCAGGAATGTGGCCATCATATGAAAACTGTCGCCTGTCAATCTCGGCTCGTCTGCCACCGTTATCTCCTATTTCTGTCGCCAAGCGCACATCGCTCGGCATAACATGTCCTTTATTAGTCATAGGTTTCCTATCATTCGAGAGAGCTTAATACCTCTTCAATCCTAATGCAGGTCCTTTTCCCATAGATTCCAGCACCTCATCAATCTGCGAGATACTAATAAGCCCCTGATCAAATAATATCCTACCGATAAATCTGTGCTTGCCTCTGTACTTCTTCTCCATTGCCTGTATACTCATCACTTCTGTAAGGTTGCTTGAGGTAATAAATCCTCTTTCAACCGCTTGGCCCCCAAAACGCATTTCAGGGTATTCACTTTCTCTATTAGCGTCCTTTTCTTTGAGCTCCATGGCTTGCCTGGTTTCCATATAAAAACCCCCTTTTTTCTCCGGTACCCGTCAGGGGCGGGTTCCCTGTTTAGCAATAACTGCATCAATCATTTCTTTCTAAGCTCTTCCGCAATCCTGCATTTCCGATTAACAAAACAGTAAAAATAAATGACGCTTTTGATAACGCAGTTTAGCCAGAAAAATATGATGATTTCATACGATCTACATATCGATGTAGACAACTTCCTATTAAGCCCCCTGTCCAAAAAGCGACAGTGCAGGTGGAGCGGATTCAGCCGATGTTGAATAGTCAGGAGTTTTCCGACCAATATTCCATTCCCCTTTTCTTTTATTTGTGCGGGCAAAAGACTATCTTCTGCTTTCTTTTCTTACGAAATGATCCCTAATGTAGAGCAAGGCTCATGCCGGACTAACGCACCAGATTTTTTTGGCTTAATTTATCAATTATTTTAAACCGTTATGCTGCTGAGGCCAAAAAACGATTCAAAATGTGGGTAAGAAACACCACCTGTTTTGGGAAATCGGCTTCGACTTTTTGGCAAAAGTTTACATAGTTTAGTGTCCATCCAGAAATGAGATAGTTTTCGCAAGGTCAAGGAAGATGTCCCGATATCATCGGGATTAACCACAGGAATACATTGAAGTATTTCGAGGATTAAAATCCGAATCTGACGTAGAGATTGCGGAAAATAGCCATTTATGGATGAGCACTAATTTAACGGTGAGAAAGCCGGCAGGGTCGACCCTGATTGGAAAGATGCTTATGCCTTCTGATTGAAATGGATTTACGTGACAGGTTGGCGCTTTTTATACTTTAAACGGTCATAATTTGAGCTTTCTAAATCTTAGATGTGTTCCCAGTAAGTTGGGCCGGAGTGTTGGAGTACTGGAGTATTGGAGTGTTTGAAACAATAGTTTTGAAATGTCAAAAAGTCCTTTAGGCCCAGCACTCCAGCACTCCAATAATAAACAACATACTATGAACAGCTGATAATCCAATTGATAAACAAACGCAATTTATAGCCGTGCATAGTATAAATAAGGCAGGAAGAGCCGGGGGGGGGCTCTTTCAAAGCACTAAACTGTTACAGATTTACTTTGCGGGAAGATAAATGGACAATAAAATGCACTAAGTGCACCCTAATCGAGTCAAGCCTCGATCAGGAGTTATCCGTTGTCCGTTGTCCGTTTTGGGTTGAGCGATGGAGAACTGCCGAATTATGACTCACTCATGGTGAGGTTATTGATATCGGTTTTTTCGGCCATTCTGTCTTCTGTATACTGAATTCTGTATTCTTCCAATTGAGCTTTTTCGCTCAATTGGGGTGCACAAATTTACGATACAAGACATTGCGGGGGTACAAGATCAACAACAATTCATCTCAAAAAAGTAAGCGTTCACAGGTTCAGCGCCGCCTCTGACCGCCGAAGCGGCCAGTTTGATC
>CAYSLW010000323.1:0-1310 GCA_964431955.1 uncultured Candidatus Methanoperedens sp.
GACGACGCTCATAATCCTGAGCCTCAATTATCTGTACGATAACTGCCCGGCGCCAGGAATTTGTGATTTCTTTTGTTCAGCCGCACCCATGAGGGAATTATTGATGTTCAAGACAGGTCACAAAAATTAGGACACTACCAGAATTTCAGAATCCTATGAGTCGTCTGGGTAATTATTTTATCCAAACGTTAACCGTTTTCCCATGGTAATATTCGATGGAGTTAGGCACGAATTTCAGTAAGCCATATTCAGGATCGTTTATTCCATTGAAGTGATTTTCAAGGTATGGATTCCAGAATCTATTTTTTGTTTCCTGGTCATCTATTAATTCAGCTTTTCCTTTGATAACCACATATGGTTTTGTTAAATCTTCCGGAATTAAATCTTTTCCGCTCCAAATCGTCAAGGAGATATTTGGATTCTTCTTTATGTCCCGTACCTTTCCCGAGCTTTTTCGTGTAGCGGTCATAAGGCTAAAATCCTCGAATCCCATCGCTACTATATAACGCACAGCAGGTAAGACTTTGCCTGATTCTTCCTTCACAGTTGCAAGTGCGGCTAATTTTGGTCCTCGGATAACTTCTAGAATGTTAGTTTCTAATTCCATATATGCCACCCAGTTCTATATACAACCTTTTTGGTCAGTTTCTGTTGGTAGTTGAAAAGAGTATTGATATTACTGTAAGTTATATTCATATTATTATAAACACTGAAATAATATTACAACTTATTTGTCTGATCCGTCGCTATCAAGGACGGCGCTGCTGTCTGCGGGCAGCAGGGAATAAATGGCTGGCTACCGCCAGCGTCAGGAATTGATTTTTCTTGACGAATAGGAAGTATAAAAGCTTATCATTAACTACTGGCTGAATCAATATAACCGTTTGATTCTATTCAGGCTAAAGTACGAATCCTTCTGCAAATGGATCGTCATAATCGATTACAAACTGATGAAATCCTGTCAGGAATGGCCGGCAACTGATTCGTGGAATGATCGCCGGTTTATCTCCCACAAAGGTTTCGGCCACGATTCCGCCCTTGAAAACCGAGTGTATGGGGCTTTCATGACGAAATATCTGATTGAGACCGAACTGCCCTTTGCGGTGTAGAACCGCCATTCTGGCGCAAGTGCCAGTACCGCAGGGGGAACGATCAGCCTGATCCTTGCCTATAATGACGATGTTGCGAGCATCGGCGTGGGGACCAGATGGCGGGGCAGTAATCATGCAAAAATCAATTGTTTTAATTTTCTCTTTGGTCGGATGCCGCACAGGTATCTGCTCATTTGCCGCTGTCCGAACTGCAATTCC
>CAYSLW010000323.1:1320-2121 GCA_964431955.1 uncultured Candidatus Methanoperedens sp.
GCTGTATGAGATCATTCATGTATTGCGGATATATGCTCTCAAAGCCAAGTTGAGCTGAATCGACCATCACAAAAAAGTTACCACCGAATCCTACATCGACCATTATTTCTCCTTGACCGGGCACTTCTATCTTCTTATTCAAGACCCACGCGAAAGAGGGCACACCAACGAGGCTAACCTCCTCAACCTTCCCATCAAGTTTCATAGTCACCATTCCTTCCACTATTCCTATGGGAGTCTCAAGCCTAACTACAGTGTGCAGTGGCATCACCTTAACCCGCCCGGTCTCCACGAGCATCGCACAGATGCCAATGGAAGCATGCCCACACATGTTGTAATACCGCTCTCCGTCCATAAATATGATCGCCACATCAGCAGTCGGATCGATTGGCGGCAGGAGTATTGCACCGAACATATCCCGGTGCCCTCTGGGCTCGCGCATGAGGGATTTTCTCAACCAGTCCATTTGCTCATTGAGATATTCCATGCGCTCTGCCATTGTACTCCCTTTTACTTGAGGAAATCCATCCACGATAATGCGGGTCGGTTCACCAGCCGTATGGGAATCTATTACGCTAATGATGTGTTTGAATCTCATACAATCTCCTCCTCTTATCTTCTTCCCTTTAAAGGTTCACTTTATCATTTCCCTATAGATACAATATCTAAGGTAATTTGTAATTTATTTTAGTTGTTTGTTCTATGCTCGGCCATCGCTGTAAGGCGCGAGACTGCAAGAAAGAGAAAACCCCGTCAACGGCACACAGGTGACCAGGATGAAAATCAAACCAACCACAGCGA
>CAYSLW010000324.1:0-2118 GCA_964431955.1 uncultured Candidatus Methanoperedens sp.
AAATAAAAATTTTATAATTTAAACTTTCTTAAGCAGCTCCACGCCTGCTTTCTTTACATTTGGCTTGTTGATTTTTGCAGGCATCCATTTCGGCTTGTTCTTAGGAGCGGGAACAGTTTCCTTCCATCCCATATAGATGTGGACCTTTTTGGTTCCTCTCTCTCTTAATCTCAGTTCAACCGGTTTTCCTTTCGTTCCTTTGCTGCGGTTAGCTGCTTTCAATGCTGCCTGCCGCGGCTGGTGACCAGTGAATACTCCAGTCTCTTTCCCGTTCTTTTCCCTTAATACAAAATTTCTTATTTCGACCATATTTTTTCATACCCCGACAACGATTTGTTGTCTTACCTTAAGATTCTACGTCATAGTATTTAAACTTTGCTATGAACTATGCGGCTAAGCATACTGTTTTGTAATAATGAAGCTGCCGTTGTTGGTATTTCAAAAATTGAAAAAACCGAATCGGATGAAGTAAAATAATGTCTAAGTAGTTAAAAACCGAGAGCTTTAGAACAGTCAATTATACCAGCACCCAAAAAAAGCCGTATGCTTCGCCGTATAAAAGAGGAATTTTACTCAATTATGTATTGATAACTTCATCAACCTTCTTTCCAGCACTTTAATATTCTTTCCAAACAAAACAGGGCATGTGTTTTACAACCGGGTTAAAAAAACCGCAATTGAACTTACGCCTTGCATTCATGGCGCAAGACTGAGCGAAAGTGCCGAAGTTTCAGGAAAGAGTATAGATGAGCTGCTCGACTTCAGTGTCAATCTTAATCCGCTCGGTCCGCCAAAATTAAAGAAAATTCTTGCAAACGCTTATAAAAGTATTAACCATTATCCCGACAACAGGTATCTGGATTTTAAAAAAGCTGCGGCGGATTATCTCGATGTGTCGCCTGAAAATATCGTTCCTGGAAACGGCTCCTCCGAATTAATCCGCCTCTTTGCAGAAACCGTTCTTGAGCCCGGAGACAAAGTCATAATACCGTCTCCCACCTTTGGTGAATATGAATTCCAGTGCAGACTATTTGGTGCAAAGGTTAAATATATCGATTACAGCGATATAGCAAATGCCGAAACAGATGGCAGCAAGGCTGTTTTTCTCTGCAATCCCAATAATCCCACCGGCACACTTCTTGAGCGCAAGGTGGTTAATCAACTGGCACAAAGATGCGCTGCGTCTGGAGTTTTTTTATTCGTTGATGAGGCATTCATTGAGCTTTCAAATCCTGAGGAAAGTATTGCTGGGCTTGCAGCCAGTGACGATTTTGTCATCGTGCTGCGTTCACTCACCAAGACCTATGCGGTTCCGGGATTGAGGATTGGTTTTGCCGTCACTTCTCCTGATTTTGCAAAACTTTTAAATAACATCCGCCTTCCATGGAATCTCAACTCCATCGGCTTAGCGGTCGGAGAGCACCTCCTCAGGAATAATAAAAATTATATTGATAAGTCACTTGAATCAATCAGGAAAGAGCGGCAATGGCTGACATCCCAGCTTGGCACTATACGCGGCTTTAAACCCTACCCGAGCGATACAAATTTCATTCTCGTAGATGCGCGGGAGTTCGCGCTCAATTCAGCCGAGTTGACAGAGAGAATGTTAAGGCACGGCATCATTGTCCGCGATTGTGCCTCTTTTGGTCTTGATAATCATATTCGTGTGGCAGTGAGGAAAAGACACGAGACCCAAAAATTAATAAAAGCGTTTTCCAGCGTCATTACAGAATGGGGCAGCGAGCGTGCTGAAAAAGAGATTGGCGATGCTCTTGAAAGAGGGGCTACTTCCATGAGCAGGATAAACTGCGAGTATTATCCCTGTCATTTTGAAGACCAGGACTGCACCTTCTGCTTCTGCCCTTTCTATCCATGCAAAGATGAAAGGACAGGCGGAGAATTTGTGCAGAAATCCACAGGCGGAGAAGTGTGGAGCTGCGCAAAGTGCAACATAATCCACAGAGGAACCGTTGCAGATAAGGTGCTGAAAGCATTGATGAAAGGCAAGAAAATCAGGGAAGTCTGGAAGCTTGTAATGGAGTCTGCTCTATGAAAAACTTTAGGAAAGTTTTATCAAATGAAGGGTATGCAAAGCATACCCTATACGTCCTAAAGGGG
>CAYSLW010000325.1:0-2109 GCA_964431955.1 uncultured Candidatus Methanoperedens sp.
ATTTATGTTTGAATAGAATAATTCTTTCTTAATAATATTTCGTTTTTCCTCACTCATTAGAAAGATTATCATCCAATCCTAACTCCCTTAGCGCAGCCTTTGTTTCATCGATCTTCTGAGTTGAAATTCCTCCCTCTTCCGCGACTTCAACACTCAATGTTAATTTGAGACCTTTCCCGCCTGCAAACTTTGAGAGAACCTTTGTGTAAAAATTCATCCATTTTTGTGGAGGGATGTTGCCATTCCATGTTAATTTGCTTGACGCGACTGCTGGTGTTATATTAGTTTCAGAAGGAATAGGCTGCTGGTCTCCTTTACCAGGTTCTTGAGTAGTATCAATAGTGGTCTTACCAGGAGGATATTGAAAACTACCTGGTTTTTCTGATCCTGAATCAGTAACTTTTGCCGCTTTATAATCTTCAGCAATCTCTTTCTTTATTATAAAAATATTATCGGTAATCTCGACCTCGCTTGCAGCTAGACTATTTCCATAAATAAATGGAGAATAATCACCTTCACCGGGTTTTCCAACATAACCTAAATTGCCACCAGAAACGCCACGAGCAATTGTATCCCTTATTGTTTCAGCGTTCAAAAGTCGAGGAAACTGCGGGGAAGCAAAGAAAGCATCACGTACCGATTTAGTGCTCCATTCTTTAAATGCTGGCGGCCAGTTCCTGATCAAGAAATTCGGACTAATGACTTCTACAATATCTCCATCCTGACGTAAGCGATTTATGATCAATCCGATAAGGGAATCTGATGAGCTTGAGTGAACTAAACCAAGTGGAGTATGTCTCATTTTATTGTCAGTACCGAGTAACATGATATTGTTATAGGTTCTCCACACAGATTCTTTAAAGTCGCGTTGTGACTTTTTTATATTTTCATCGAGATGACGTTTTTGTGTATCATCGAGATGGAGATCTTCTGCCTCATCACTGATATCTTCCCATGCTAACAGTTTACGGGCATCTTCGTAGAGGGCAGAAGAAGAATCCGGGACAACCCATATTAAAGCGCTCTTAAATGTGCGTGCAGATGTGCCATATTCCCGCGTGAAGGATTCTATCATATCATTGATTTTTTTTCCTTCCGAAATTGATTGCTCAGGTGGAAGAATAATTAGCGTCAACGCTGCCCGGTCTGGTATCTGTCCACTCTTTTCCGGGAAAAAGACTCTTTCTATCCCGCTACCTGATGCGAAAACTTTCTGGATTTCGGCGCGTGCTCTTTCATCGATCTTTTTTTCGGATATAGTGGCTCTGCGATCTGCCAATATTTTGTTAAGGGTTACCGTTAACCCGAAACGATATCGGTTTCTTTCGACCCTGAGGTAATAGCAGGATTCTCCCAGTGTTTCTAACACTGTCTCGATATTCCCAAGGTCTAATCCTGGTTCGGCAACAGCTAACCGGATCTCCGGGATAGTTGCTTCTGCTCTTAATTGTCCTCCATTAGATTCAAAAAATATTGCTGTTGCTACTTTTCGATGGAGGCGAGCTTTTTTAATTGAATCGACAGCTTCTTTGTCAAGCCCGATCGAATGGGCATCCGGTTTTCCAGCAATGTCTGTGGTTATTACCGGTTCCAGCCGAGGTTCACCCAGTTGTTCTAATAGAGGTGATCTGAATATTGGGTCATCCAGTGGCGCAGTTCCTAAGGTAATTAAAGGGTCCTTATGTGCTCCTTTAAATCCATCTTGATAGGCTCTTGATACCCATAGGGCAAGTAACCGCAGGATACCTCGAGTTCGCTGAAAGCGGGGCAACCCCTGCCATTTACGTTCAAAGACAGACAACACTGTTGGATGGAACGGATATGACGCAAGAAACGCTTCTTTAGCATTATCTACGGGAAAATCCCCTACTTCATTACGATGCTCTATGATCCAATCGGCATATTCATTAATGGTCTTTTTTGCCTCTTCTGGAACTCCATTCCATTCAAAAAGCCTTCTCCTGATGATCTCAGAAGTCTCGCCTTCCGCTGACATCATCACAGCTTTACCAAGCCTGTTAAGTAAATGTTTAAAACGCTCATGGTCTGAGTGGTCTTCGACGGTCATTTCCAACTCGGAGGCAGGTATGGACACTACCAGAACAACAT
>CAYSLW010000326.1:0-2108 GCA_964431955.1 uncultured Candidatus Methanoperedens sp.
TACAGGTTATTATTGGAGCTATAAATTCTACGAGTAAATGGAAAAATTTAGAATTAAAATGATTTTAAGGAAAATACAAAATTGTATCAACATTTGAATTAAAAATGATTAATCATACCAGTAAAATTAATCAAATTAAAAAAATTACAATATGACAGGGGACGGTTCTTTGTCACACAAAGGAGGATGTAACGATGAAGGTAATTGCTATAAATGGCAGCCCTCGAATGGAAAAAGGGAATACCGCTTTGATCCTTACTCATTTTATCTATGGAATGATGGATGCCGGATCCGAGGTCGAGCTATTCTACGCCAGACGCCTTAAAGTAAAGCCCTGCACATGTGGTGAGATGTACTGCTGGAATAAGAAGGCCGGAGAATGCTGCATCAAGGATGATATGCAGCTGCTTTATCCCAAGCTAAGGGAGGCGGATATCCTTATCTTAGCCACTCCGGTTTATATCCCACTACCAGGTGAGATGCAAAATTTCATTAACAGGCTTTGTCCTTTAATTAATCCCATTCTGGAGAATCGCGAGGGACGTACACGAGCCAGATTCCATAAACAGGTTAAGATCCGGAAAATCGTGCTCGTATCCACCGGTGGATGGTTGGAGAAAGCGAACTTTGAAACGGTAGTGCGCATCACCGAAGAGCTTGCAAAAGATGTGAGCGTGGAATTCGCCGGTGCAGTGCTCAGACCCCATGCCTTTTTGATGAAGGAGAAGGGGAAATTGACCAAAGATGGGGAAGCTGTACTGAATACGGTGAAAAGAGCAGGCTATGAACTAATTAAAGAAGGGAAGATGAATAAAGAGACTCTCGAGGCAATAAGCCATCCGCTCGTCTCCGAAAAGGAGCTCTGGCGACGATATAACGATGAGTTGTGAAAAAGCCTTCTCTGCCCTTCCGAACATGACAGAGCAGGTTCCTTACTAAGAAAAAAAATATAAAAGAGTTGTTGGAATATGTTCGTTTAATAAATTAATAAATACACATCCCAATTTCTTAGACAATTAATATTTTACTTTGAGATTAATGGGAGCAGGCTTCACAAGTTCACAAAATGTAAAACGAAAATAGGAAAAAGTGAAGTTGTGAGAGAATTCTTAGATGAAGAACTTATGGAAATGGAAATACCTGCTGATATTTTAAAAGAAGAGGAGTAAATGGGGTCAAGCTACTTTTTAGTCTTAATATAATCAGACGAATTGGGATAATAAAATAGGTTTAGTTTATTTGAAGAATTAAAAAGCATCGTCTCAAAAACATCAGGTGTTCCAGTTAGGCGAAATGCGGACTTCTGCGTGCAAAATAACCGACTATGTAAATCTATTTAAGCTTAAAAAGAGGGTAGCTTATTATGGTGAAACAAGAGCAAATTAATAACCCCTACGATATATGCAGTTGGAGACCGGCTTCCAAGTGCAAGGATTGTACCATTGCTGGTCATCTGAAGTGTCGTTATAACCCAGGAGACCTACTTCATTTTATAGGACTGTTCCTTTCCTTTTTGATTCCAGCTGTTATTGGAATGATATTGAGTGGCTATGGTTGGTATCTTTTGGGTTGGCTTGGGTTGGCGATAATATTTTTTGGATTTTGGGAGATTCGTATCCTTTGTAGTCATTGCCCTTATTATGCTGAAAGGGGATCAACGCTGCATTGTGTCGCCAATTATGGTTGCCCAAAATTTTGGAAATACCATCCAGAACCGATTAGCAAGTTAGAGAAGATTCAGCTTATAATCGGTTTTATTATAATGTGCGGTTATCCTTTTCCATTTTTGATTTTCGGTGAACAATTTATTTTGACTCTTCTTACTCTATGGGGAGGAATAATGTTTTGGTGGACTTTGCAAAAATACATCTGTTCTAAATGCATCAATTTTTCTTGTCTTTTAAATCGAGTACCCAAAGAGGTTGTCGATGAGTATCTTAAACGCAATCCTATAATGAGAAAAGCATGGAAAGAAAATGGTTGGCGAATAGGAGCAACAACAGGAGATTATCATGACAAATATCACAAATAGAGATTAATAAATAAATAGGGACACATCCCATTTTCTTCTGAATTCGACAGGGAATAGTTGAAGCAGCTCAATAATT
>CAYSLW010000327.1:0-2108 GCA_964431955.1 uncultured Candidatus Methanoperedens sp.
TAATCTGCTGGCAAGGACAGCGATGAGTGATATCACCGGGCGCAAGCGGGCAGAGGAGGCGCTGCAAAAAGCGCACGATGAGTTGGAAATGCGGGTTCAGGAAAGGACTGCAGAGCTTGCGAAAGCAAACGTGGCATTGCAGGCTGAAATCAAAGAGCGCACATGGGCTGAGGAGGAATTGCGAAGAGTCAACCGGGCTTATAAAACGCTAAACCTGTGCAACCAGACGCTCATTCGCACCACAGACGAAACGAAGCTGCTGCATGATATATGCAGGGGAATCGTGGAAACCGGAGGATATCGTTTTGCATGGGTGGGCTTTGCGGAGCATGATGAGGAAAAAACAGTTCGCCCTGCGGTGCAGGCAGGGTATGAGGAAGGATATATTGAAAATGTGAACATTACATGGGCTGATGATGAACGCGGCAGGGGTCCAACAGGCACGGCTATCAGAACAGGCAAGTACCGCGTTGTAAGAAACATACTGACAGACCCAAATTATACTTCGTGGCGCGCTGAAGCAATAAAGCGTGGCTATGCTTCAGCCATTGCGCTTCCTCTAATCGCAGACGGCAAGCCTTTCGGCGCGCTGAACATCTATGCAAAGGAACAGGATGCGTTCGATACCGAGGAAATAAATCTGCTGACCGAATTGGCAGATGATTTAGCGTATGGCATCACTGCGCTGCGCCTGCGCACCGAGCACAAGAAAGCCGAGGAGGCGCTGCGCGAAGCTTCGTTATACACCCGCAATCTCTTCGAGGCAAGCCTTGACCCTCTTGTCACCATCAGCCCGGAAGGTAAGATCACAGATGTGAATAAAGCCATCGAATTAGTGACTGGAGTGCCCCGTGAAAAGCTTACAGGGAGCGATTTCTCAGATTACTTCACCGAACCCGAAAAAGCAAGAGAGGGATACCAGAAAGTGTTTGAGAAAGGGTTTGTCAGGGATTACCCGCTTGCTATCCGACATGTTTCAGGCAGCACAATAGACGTTCTGTACAACGCTTCTGTGTATAATGATGCTGCTGGCAATGTTGCCGGCGTATTTGCAGCAGCCAGGGATATTACCGAGCGCAAGAAGGCTGAAGAAGAGCTTCGAAAGAGTGAGGAACGCTTCAGGCAGATCGCTGAAAGCGCAGGTGAATGGATATGGGAAGTCGACAGGAATGGTTTATACACATACTCAAATCCTGTCATTGAAAAAATACTTGGCTTTGAGCCGCAGGAAATCGTTGGCAAGAAGCATTTTTATGATCTGTTTGCGCCGGATGTAAGAGAGGAACTAAAGAAAGAAGCATTCGAGAATTTTGACATGAAAGTAGCGTTCAGGGGCTTTATTAATTTAAATTTGCATAAGAATATGAAAAATGTTATCCTGGAAACAAGCGGTGTTCCGAATCTGGATAAAAATGGCAATCTGTCAGGTTATCGTGGGACGGATACAGACATCACCGAGCGCAAGCGTATGGAGGAAATACAGCGTGAAAACGAGTACCTCACGTATGCAAGCAAAGTAAAATCCGACTTCCTGGCTAACATGAGCCATGAATTGAGGTCACCCCTGAATGCTGTTATCGGGTTCTCAGAACTGCTAAAAATGAAGACCGCAGGTGAATTGAATGAAAAACAGCAGCAGCATATCAGCGATATTTTTACTAGCGGAAAACATCTTCTCAATCTCATCAACGATATTCTTGACCTCAGCAAAGTGGAAGCAGGAAAGATAGAGCTTGTAATCGAGAAGGTTCACGTTCCTCAAGCCATAAATGAAGGGCTTACCCTTGTAAAAGAAAAGGCTATGAAGCATAATATAAACTTGAAAGTCGAACTTGACCCTGAGCTTGAATTTGTCGAAGTTGATAAGCTGAGACTCAAGCAAATCCTTTTTAACCTGCTCAGCAATGCCGTGAAATTCAGCAAGCCAGAAGGAGGAACTGTGACAGTAAAAACGAGAAAGGAAGGAGATATGGCGCAGATTTCGGTCTCTGACACAGGCATTGGGATCAGGGAGGGAGACATGGGGAAATTATTCAAAGAATTCGAGCAGATCTCTGCTGGAATTACCAAAAAATATGGAGGTACAGGTTTAGGGCTTTCGATTTCCA
>CAYSLW010000328.1:0-2098 GCA_964431955.1 uncultured Candidatus Methanoperedens sp.
CCAGAATTGTAATATTATATACCCTAAAAATCCTGAGACAAAACTGATTATTGCCATAAAATATATAGGTTTCATGCATATTCCTTTTGTTATTAACGGTTCAGGGTTCAAGGTTCACTTCAACTTGAAAGCTTACAAGTTATGATTGTAAAATCTTGCACCTGATTTCAAAATAAAGTAATAGGATTTATGTGTCAATCAAGAATGAAGGAAATTCTGTATCTTAAATTTAATCCGCAGATTACACAGATTACACAGATTTTCGTGAATTGTTGGGTTTAATTCCCAGAAGCTTGCTGCGGGGTAGTTCATCTTATGAAAAATTATATCGCAGTAATAATAACTATCATCTTTCTCATATGTCCATCTGTCTGCTTTTCCTCTTATCTTATTGAGTTAAAAAACGGCTCGAAATTTATAACTTATCAATATTGGAAAGAGGGTAGTCAGATAAAATTTTACTATTTTGGAGGAGTTGTGGGGATTGAAAAAGACCTGGTCAAGGAAATCAGGGAGTCTGATTTGCCATGCATAAAGGAAGAACCACAACCATCAAAAAAAGAAAAGGTCCAGGCAGAAGCTGAATACAAACCAGAATTGGAGCAGGAAAAAGAGACCCGGCTAACGCCTTATCCTGAAAAGGAAGCCTTTCTTAAGGAAAAAGTGCGTATCGCAACAGAAGTCGAGTCTGTTTCCGCTGCCTTCAGAGAGGCAAAAGCAAAAAACGATCGTGAACGAATACAGGCGGAAAGAAAAAAAATCCTGTTGTTGCAAACCGAGCTTTTGAAACTTCGCGAGAAGGTAAAGGCTGATCATGACGGGCAAGCACCTGCCTGGTGGGATGAGCCACTCCCTGCCCCTTAGTTTAGGACCTCTCTCCATGAGACGATGGAGACCGTATCGGCAAGCCATTTATCTTTCAAGGCCGTGTCAAAGTAAAGCTCACCCGAGTTCTTTATATCCACTTCATTGGCCCAGATCATGCCATAGACATCTGCACTGTGTTTTACATCGACTCTACTGTATGGTGCGTAGATTGTTCCTTTAAAGTTACTGCCGTGCTTTAAGTCGATCTTCTTTGTTGAATTTGAGAAAATGGTGAAATCCGGTGGGTCGCCTGAAATGTTAATACTGGATCCGTTATGGGAATCAAACTTCGCAACTCCATCTTCACCATCTAAATAAATATTAACAGGTCCGCTGCTTGCATCGATCTCCAGTGTTGATCCGTTTTTCAATACAATGGAGGTCAGGTAATAATTACCTGCTGTCAATGTCAAGCTCTCCTTATTACCAAGCGAGATAGCATTTCCAGTGATTCCGGCGCTGGCATTATCGTTGTTGGTGCTGTATGTCACAAAATCGGCGGCCAAATCTCCACCTATGGCCCCCAGCGGGTCGGGATCCACCCGGGGTACATCTGCATTTTCGCCGGTGACTATTGGGACTCCTGTTTCCGTATAGACTGCCTCATCGCCGGCGCCATCGTCACCCAGTCCCACATCTCCATCTATGTAAGTGCCATTATGCACTATAACTTCCCCGTTGGAACCGACGTCCCCCTCACCAGTGGAATCATTTGGCGTCGGACTCGGGGTTACTGAAGAATCGTAGCTGTAAACAGCGCCATTACTTTTCATGTCGATTTGTTTGTCCCCAAATGCACCGTATTGGAAAAGAGAATCTCTGGCAAAGACCAATTCTATGGTGCAGCTGGCATCGCCTGAGTTGCCGGTTACCTGAAAACTGTAGTTGCTGGTGGAACCCACCTGTGTAAGGGTTGTAATAGTATCAAATGAAAAGCCGGCCGGTGCGGTGTAGTTCACAGTTACGCTACTACCAGCGAGAGCCAGCGTATCGTTGGCAAGGCCGTCCTCAATCTTGGCAATGGTATATTGACCGCCGGCATCGGCATCATAAAATGCCTGCACACTAGTTTTGTAATTGCTGCCGATCTTAAGGTCTGTTGTTGTTACTATAACCGCTGTGGTTCCCAAAAGCGCTATAATACCCAAAAACATAAGGCCGAGAGGAAGAACAAACCCTTTTTCATTATTGTATATCATTCTTATATCCGGTATATCGGCCTCCTTTCTTT
>CAYSLW010000329.1:0-2075 GCA_964431955.1 uncultured Candidatus Methanoperedens sp.
TTTATAACAATGCACTTTGTTAGAAGAGGGGAAATTGTGAAAGAAAAAGAGTAGGGGGTGAGAGGTGAGAGGTTAAAATTTTCCTTTTATTGTCACGGGGATGGTTGTTATGACAATTAGATGACAATTAATATTTTTTGCTTTTAAATTATTTAGGAATAGAAAATGGACAGGAAAATAGGGAAAATAGGGAGCACCTATTTTTTCATCTTATCTTGAAAGAATCAATTCAAGAAAATAGTTTGATTAATTCTATCCAAACTGCATATAATAAGTCAGGTAATACTGTAATCGAAGGAGGCTATTTTGAAAAGATTACCCGAAAAAGACGCGGAACAGTTCTGGAGGAAAAAGGAAGAGAGTATTGGAGAGAAAATTGAGGGGAAGAGTATGGCCGAGTTTATCAGCGGCTATCAGAACTTTTCCGGACCGATCCTGGGAATTTTATTTTATACCGAGAGCGCTTTTTATTTTCAGACTTTCCCCCGGCAAAATTTCCTCTTTTCTTTTTTGAGGGCTGGGCAGCCGGAACGCAAAGAGAACCAGTTAAATTTTCGTATTCTCTGGTCCGATGTAGAGAAGATCGATATTCCTCCCAGGAAACATTCTTTTCTGGCACTTTTCACCCCTTCGGATTATCGGATTTTTATCGATTATCAGAGCAATGGGCAAAAAATGACCCTGACACTGACCATGCACTGTCGAGAGGATCGCACTAGGTTAATCGATTTTTATAAATATCACAAAACAAAAAAGGAATGGTAAATTATCTGTCAACCGATTGAATTGAACCTGTTTTTGATTATTATAGGACCGTCCCCCGACAACAATATAAGAGAAAGTTAATAAATGTTTCTGGGGTTACCCCTATGGCGAACTCGCATATATAAATCTAATATACGGAGGGAGGTGTATGAGTATGGAAAATCAGACTGCAAAAATTGTTGCAACGGTTCTGGGAGTATTGGGAACTGTTTTAATTTTGGCCGGTCCGGCCTTCAACTTAGTCGAGAGTACTCCCGCTCTTTATGCTGGTATTGCATGTTATATTGTTGCCGGTGCGATTAAAGCATTTTTTAGGAAGGCAAGGTGATAAATAGAGGAAATTTTTTTATCCTAATTCATTTGACTCTATTAAAGGTCTAATCTATAATTTAGGAAACTTAATATTTAAATATAATAATCTAAAAAGATATAGTGGGCTTTAGTTATAAAAAACCCTATAAAAGCGGGGGAAAGTTACCGGTTGATTGAGCTCGCACAACATTCACCTTTGTAATATTAGGGCACAACTCTCGATCAGGAGTAGGTATGAACAGATATTTTACAATCATCCTCAACCCAATTGCGGATCAGGGGAATGCGAAGAAAAAAATCCCTTTAATAAAAGAGTTCTTTTCAAAAAAAGCAGCAGATTTCAAAATTGTTCTTACAGAAGGAATCGGTCATGCTACTTCCATAGCAGCATCGAGCGCCCAAACTCCTGATCACGTAATCGTAGCCGCCGGCGGGGACGGTACTTCTAACGAGGTAATAAACGGGCTTATGTTTGATTCCCGTAAACCTGAATCATCATCAATCCATCAAAATCGTTTACAGTTTGGTGTCTTACCCATTGGTCGTGGGAATGACTTTGCCTTTGGAGCAGGAGTTCCACACGATCTTACAGAGAGCATGCACCTTCTTCTTGATGGGACTTTTTATCCAATGGATGTTGGGCTTATTACCGGAGGTGATTTTCCTAAGGGTCGGTACTTCGGAAACGGTGTTGGTATCGGCTTTGATGCAATTGTCGGGCTGGAGGCAGCAAAAATGAAGCATCTTCATGGAGCGGCACCATATATCATTGCAGCGCTTAAAACGTTGATAATGCTCCCAAAAGCTCCAACAGTCGAAATATCTTACAAAGATAGACAGCAGATACTTACTCCGGCTCTTATTTCTATCATGAATGGGAAACGGATGGGAGGAGCCTTCTTTATGGCTCCTGATGGAGATATGAGTGATGGTCGCCTTAATCTTACCATAACACACCAGGGGACGAGAATTTCTTTGCTCAAGGCTATGATGCTCTA
>CAYSLW010000330.1:0-2051 GCA_964431955.1 uncultured Candidatus Methanoperedens sp.
TCTCTTCGTATAAAATTATAAAAGATGGTAAAGTTATAAAAGAGTTTAAAGACTCACTGAGTTCTACCCAGAAGATTATACTGGATCTTTTAGATATGGATGAGAATCAATATTGGGGAATAGCTACTACCAATATTAAACAGAAATTAATTCAGGAAAAATAGGATTTTAACTGGTGAGTAAACCCGGGGAATCTCACCCCGAGCTTCTCCTAGAACCGTGCGTAAACCTCTTGATTTACACGGCTCCCATTATCCAGCCGCAGGCCTCAAGCCCATTTTCCAATGATAGAACAAGTCCGGTCGGGTTTTGGCACATCTTCCAAGCCAATCTAGAGTTTTCGCTTTATGACGTTTTAAACCCTTGTATTTCCTTGTTGCCCAGCAGACTAATGCGAGATTCACTTGTCCAAGTTCGTTTTTCATTTCTGATGGCCGAAAACATCCAAAGTAATTTGCCCATCCTCTCATTACAGGATTCATTTCCAAAGCTATTTGTTCCAGAGATTTGTGAGTAGAGCCTTTTCGGATATCTCGTATTCTTTCCCTGAAATGTTTACACGCCTTTTTACTTACTGCCGGACTGAAACTGGCAAAATACTGTCCATTTCTATTTCTGGACACCCTCGTTCTGAAGGTATATCCTAGAAAATCAAAAGCTGTATTTTTATGTTTCTCTTTTCTGTTAACATCTTTACAGTATATGATTCTGGTTTTTTCCGGATGTATCTCCAGTTTACACTCTCTTAACCGTTCCGTAAGCTTTTTAAGTACATGTACTGCTTCTTCTTTTGTTCTACAGTGCACGACTCCATCATCGGCATACCTTGCCCATGGATTTTTGGGATTCTTAGTCTCCATCCATCTGTCAAATGCGTAGTGCATGAACAAATTAGCAAGTATCGGACTGATGACCGAGCCCTGCGGAGTACCAGAAAATCTTTCCTTTATGGTACCGTCAGGCATTTGCATTGGCGCTTTTAACCACCTTTCTATGTACAGTATTACCCACTTATTGTCAGTATGTTTTCTTACCGCTTTCATTAGTAGCTCATTGTCGATATTGTCGAATAGGCCTTTTATATCAAACTCAATCAGCCAATCATACTTCCAACAACGTTTTCGTGTAACCCTTATTGCCTCTATTGCAGATTTATTTGGACGATATCCATATGAATCATCACAAAATACTGGCTCTATGAGAGGCTCAAGATTCATTCTTGCTGCCATTTGCGCTATTCTGTCTTCAACAGTGGGCACACCGAGCAGTCTTACCCCTCCACTTTTCTTGGGTATTTCGACCCCTTTGACTGGTTTGGGAAAGTAGCTACCCGATGACATCCTGTTCCATAGCTTGTACAGATTATTTTTCAAATCTGCTTCAAACTCCTCGATTGTCTTCTCATCAATTCCCGGGCACCCTTTATTGGCTCTGACCAATTTGAATGCCTCCATTACTTGATGACGTGAAATCTCGTACGGTTTCCTTTTATTTATTGATTCCTCCCATTCTTGGTTGACCAATATAAAAGTTCAGATAACAGAACCCCTTCGCTCCACTCTCATTACAAGAGCTTCTTAACTACTACGGGTTCTTCCGCCCCTATGCCCTGCATCGATACTTTCATCCTTGACGCTTGTTACGCTTGGATTTTTCTCTTTTCATCAAGGCCGTAGGTTCTCCTGTTCCCTGTAAATGCCTGTGCTATGTTCCTGCGACTTCTGTGCCGACTGCCATCTGGACAGTAATCAGGTTACTTCCAGACTCATCCTAACTGCTCCGCATGCATTTAGTTTTGACAGTATTGTTCCCGCTTACGACACCTCAAATAGCCGTTCACTTTCGTTCAGCTCCATAACACTTACCTGACTGATTTATCAGCCTTTTCCTATCACGCTCAATACCACCGCTTTTGACGACAGCACCTGTAGGCGGTTTGGAACCTGTACCTGAATACCGATTCCGAGGGGCCCTCCCTCATCATTTACAAAGCAGGAATTGAAACTTACACTCGTTCCAATCCTTTCAGGACACACTGCGGAAGTCGGGAG
>CAYSLW010000331.1:0-2049 GCA_964431955.1 uncultured Candidatus Methanoperedens sp.
GAATGAGCAAAAAGGATATCAAATATGAATGTAACGGCACTATATCCACCGGGGTTAAAATCCCACCGTACAGGTCTGCTCCTGTACGAAGAGAACGGGAAGTGCGATGCTGCGAAGCATTGTGCGGAGTTCCCAAGTATCGGAAATCAAGCCCTGAACAGCATGTGAACTGTCTGATAATCTATGTGGACTCCCCTTCATCAACTACTATATCTTCCGCTGCGGGATTTTCACGGGTTTGCTTTCAGGATGTGTCTGGATACATTTCCAGGCAGAATTGCTCGTCTGGTGAGAAAGCGTTATAGGCAAAAAACGCTAACAAGCCCGTGTATCATTAAGTACAGGGTTATGGTGAATTGTAGTGTGCGACAAGAAGTTGCATCAGAAATTGCCATAGTGCTACTCCTTCCAAATCGTGTAGTTGCAAATGGCACATTTAGATTCGTAACAACTACAGAAGTATTTGTTTTTTCAAGAAAGACATCCAATGGTAATACACTAAACTTTCCTTCTCCTGGCGTTGTCTTTCAGAATAAAGGAGAACATGATTATGAAAGACAAACTGGAAATCTTTACGAAAACAAGGAGATGTAAAGATGCACAATATCGCATTGACAAGGTTTATTCGAGGATATTGGGGCTATGCAATAAAATAAAAGGGAAAAAAGAAGATGAGGTGAGGGATAAATGAAATCAGCAATATATGCAAGGGTTTCGACTTCAAAGCAGGAACAAGAGCAAACAATTGAAAGTCAGCTTGAATGTTTAAAGGAGTATGTTAAAAACGAAGGATTAGAACTCGATGAAAAACACGTATATATCGACGAAGGATATAGTGGCACAAAAATAGAACGTCCCGGTTTGGATGCACTTCGGGACAGTGCAGCGGTAGGTGAATTCCAAAAGGTCGTCATATACTCCCCTGACAGACTGGCAAGGAGATATGCATATCAGGTAATCGTGATCGAGGAATTGAATAAGTGTGGATGCGAAGTTAATTTTTTACAAAGACCTATCAGCGATGATCCAGAGGAGAAATTACTTCTTCAGATGCAGGGAGTTATTGCCGAATACGAACGGGCAAAGATCATTGAAAGGACAAGAAGAGGCAAACTCTACAATGCACGTAAGGGACATTTCCTTATGTGGAGTACTCCTCCATATGGTTATCGATACCAAATAATATCCGGCGAACAACCTGGACGTGCAATTATCCATGACGAAGAGGCAGAACTGGTTAAACAGATATTTCACTGGTGTGCTGAAGAAGGGTTATCAACATATAAAATTGTGGAAAGGTTGAATCGTATGGGCATTCGCCCAAGAAAAGGAGGTAAAGGGTGGGCTCCATCTTCGATAAGGGCGATTCTCACGAATGAAACGTATATAGGAAAAGCATATTATAACCGCGAGTTCTGTATAAAGGCGAAAAAACCACGAAATCCAATGGCATACAGGAAATGTGAGAATACAACCAAGAAGCTAAGACCAAAAAGTGAATGGATCGAGATTGAAGTTCCTGCGATAATTGATGAAGACACTTTTAGAAGGACAGGGGAACAGCTAAAGAAAAATATGTGGTGGGCTTCAAGAAACAATACTCAACATAAATATTTACTTCGCAGGCTTGTTAGATGCGGAGAATGTGGCTATAAAATGTTTGGAGTTTATAAAGGTAAATATGCATATTATACATGCATGCAGGGAAGAAACCTCATACAAACGCATCGTGAGAAGAGCTGTACAAGCAAATCAGTAAGACAGGACCGTCTGGATGAGATCGTGTGGCAAAAAATTACAGAACTTATGGGGAAACCAGAGTTGATTATCGAGCAGTACAAACGTCAGAAAGATTTTACTATCACCAGCGGGACTCAAAAACAGTGCCAAAAACTGGAACAACATATTCAACATTCAGATAAACAAATCCAGCGTTTAATTGATGCATACCAAACGGAAATTTTAACCTTAAAAGAATTAGAAAACAGGAAGAGTGGTCTGGAACAAAAGATTTCACAGCTTCAAGAGCAGATCAGAAATATAAAGACA
>CAYSLW010000332.1:0-2046 GCA_964431955.1 uncultured Candidatus Methanoperedens sp.
AGGAGACTGTGCAGGGATGGCGGGCTATGGTGATTGTGGATGTTTGAATAAGTGATAATAATGCAATACGTCTATTTATTTACTCTGTATATCTTCTTTCCCCCTTAATGCTGAGACAATAATTGCAGGCACGGTGATTATTGAAGACAAAATAAACGCCCCGGTTATACCTCCGGGAAAGCTATTCCCATGCTCAGCACCATGCCAGCGCTGTTGAAAAATGCCCTCATGGATGAGGCTACACCGCGCTGCTCTGGAGCTACTGACGACATGATGGCACTGGTGTCTCTGAAAAAATCTTCCGGTGAAGAAAAATGGAACCGCAGATTTAATGCACCAGTTTCATGCACCTTGCTGAACTGGCTCCTCCTTTCGTTCCGTGTATGCTCAGATGCTCTTTGTGTAAGACCGCTCCAGAATAATCCATACTAACTACGAGAGTGTCGAAAAGTTTGGTGTTGGAGCCAAACATGGTTTTTACAGATGTTTGAACCAAGTGCATTAGGCATGGGAATTAAAACACAGCCTCTTCAAAACGACCTCAACACCAAAAGATTTTACACCAACTTAACTACAGAGAGTTTATATATAAACACGTTGCTTTACATTCTGTCAGTTAGCTAATTAGTAACTTATAGATTTTGGAATTGACCATCTGTTTTTACTTTTTTAGGCAGATTGAATAAATAAACAGAGGTAAAAAATTGTTAGAACAAGATAGAAATTCTCCTGTCTCAGCAGGTGCTGTCCACGATGTTACGATCGATGGCATTGCCAGGGAAGGAGATGGAATAGCACATATACAGGGTTTAGTGATTTTTGTGCCAGGCACGAAGGTTGGAGACCAGGTAACGATTAAGATTGAGCGGGTCATGCGAAAATTTGCAATTGCAGCGCTTGCTGAAAAGAACTAGAAGAAATAAATCAACGGAGAAATATACATGAATTACGAAAGAAAAGACAACTTCCGCAGTGGCGGCTTTAGACCAAGTGGTCCGAGAGATATGCACATAGGTCCAAGAGAGATGCACAAAGCAACTTGCGCAGACTGCAAACAGGAAACTGAAGTGCCCTTCAAGCCATCCGGTGACAGACCGGTATACTGCAGGGAATGCTACCAGAACCATAGACCAAAGAGATTTTAATAACATACAACGGGCGCTGATGGAACAATATCGCCGCCCGTGATCTTTTTTTTATTATTTTAAAGACCAAAATAAATTTCATTATTTAAATTTAAGGCGCGCCCGGGCAGGGTTTCGGGATGCCTCGCAGCGAGGAGTGCGGTTGCTGGAGGCACTTTTGGGCGGGGAGACGGCACTCGTTCAAAATTGGAAATTCCGGAAGACCTGGCGCTTGGCAGGATGAACCTGTATATCCACGATATTAAGAATGCCAATCTTGCCTATGGCGATACCCTGCTCTATCCCAAGTTCAAAGAGGGCGAGGGGCTGAAGCAATTTGATGTTGTTATTGCCAATCCTCCCTGGAACCAGGATGGCTATGACGAGGAAGTCATAAAGAAGGGCGAGTTCTGGAAGCAGCGCAAAAGGCTCGGCTTTGTCCCGAAGCAATCCGCGGATGGGCATGGGTGCAGCACATGCTTGCAAGCGCAAGGGATGATACTGGAAGGGTGGGCGTGGTTATTGATAACGGCTGCCTTTTCAGGGGCGGCAAGGAGCAGGCGATAAGGAGCAGGATGCTGGAGGATGATTTGATTGAGGGCGTGATGCTGCTGCCTGAAAAACTGTTTTACAATACCGGAGTGCCTGGCGCCCTGGTATTTTTGATGAATACCCCGTATTTAAATACGGGGACTGAATAAGCCGCAGGAGAGGAGGGGCAGGGTCATTTTCATCAACGCAAGCAGTGAGTATGAGCAGCATCCTGAGGTCAGGAAGCTTAACAGGCTCGGCGAGGCGCAAATACAGAAAATCGCAGGGATGAGATAAAAAATATGATTATAACCTGAACGTTACGCTCTATGTATTCCCGCAAGACGTTGCTGAGAGGATTATAAATTCGCATTTCCTGCCCGACCTGATA
>CAYSLW010000333.1:0-2045 GCA_964431955.1 uncultured Candidatus Methanoperedens sp.
CCTGTCATTCCAGTGACAAATTCCAGTAAAAATTACTTCTTTCTGTCGTTTGGGTGACATTAATGCCCCCATATTTTTCTTACCGAGTATCGTATGCCAAAGCTATCAAGGACACTTTTTATCCTATCAAACTTTTCTGCATTTAGCAGAAGGGTTCCTGGCCCCAGTCTATCTATTTCCTTATCAATTATGCGCTTTTTAGAACTGTATAAATACCTTAACAACCTCCTTTTATCTTTTATGCTCAACTCTTTCATCGAGTATTTGATGATGATCATCGGCTCTAAAGAAGGATGTGCTTTTT
Source organism: uncultured Candidatus Methanoperedens sp. (assembly GCA_964431955.1). Classification (GTDB taxonomy): domain Archaea; phylum Halobacteriota; class Methanosarcinia; order Methanosarcinales; family Methanoperedenaceae; genus Methanoperedens. Next base: position 305 of record CAYSLW010000333.1, read on the forward strand.
TCATTATAATATCTTCTGCTCTTCCCCAGATTAAAATGCCTTCTCTGACTACATTCCAGAAAAAATCAGGCTCTATTTCTTTCATATTTCTCTGATTAACGAAAACAAATGAAAAAGGATGAGCAAGGTCATGTTTTAACGATACATCAGAGACTATTCGATGTGCTATCTCTGACTCCCGCCCTATCTCTGGATTATGGTCGGAATCAAAAATTAGCATGATGTCTATATCACTCTTTTTGGAGATATCACCCATAACAGCAGAGCCAAACAGTACAACACCAACTAAATTAGGGATTTCTTTTGCTCTATCAATAAAATCAATGATTGGCAGTTTAAATTGTTCATCTATCATTTATTTTGATGACCAGTCCTTAATCTTTTCGATAAATTTTAAACATTGTTCCACAATATTACCATTTCCTTTAGATCCGTACCATCTTCCAGCTCTGAACATATCTATTGTTTCAAAAATCATGGCAGTATCAATAGACTATCTTCTATCTCCTTTGCCTTCTTTTTATGCCCTTCTATATTCGTATTATCTCCTCCCAATCACCCTTGCAGGCACCCCTGCCACAACCGCATTCGCCTCAACATCCTTCGTAACCACCGCGCCCGCACCAACTATCGCATTCTCACCCACTGTAACACCTGCCAGCACGATAGCACCTGCGCCGATATATGCATTGTCTTTTATTATCACTTCTTTCTCTACAGGATTTTTCATATCCCTTGAACTATCATGAGTAAATATCATTGCTTTGGGAGCGATCTGAACATATTCCCCAATATCTCAAAAATTGGTTCTAACATCTTACCTCTTTTAATATCACCTATTCACAGGAGAGTCCAGCAGTTGTACCGTCCCTCTCGAACAGGGTAATTCCTTTCTTAATCGCCTCTAAGACAATTGGATTATCCTCCTCTTTCTTGATGTAAGGAAAAACTTCTACTGGAAAATCCAGCTGGAACTTTTCAAGCCATTCAACTATCCTTTCCGCAAAAGGTTTATCATCTTTTTTTAGCAGGATTAAGATGTCGGCATCACTTCCCGGGATCGCTCTTTTTTCTGCCAGAGACCCGAATAAAACTATCTTTAAAACATTTTCGTTTTTTTCTCCTACTTCCCTTGCAACTCTGTTTATTTCTCTAATAAGTTCTTCCTGCTTAAGCCAGAAGACCCTTACAGAATTCGATGATTCTTCTACTACAAATGATTGCATTTTCTGAGTCGCTCCGCGTAAAATATTCATATGGACTGCCGGATTCAAAGCCATTCGGATATCTTGCAGGAATATAATACTTATCCAGCAGTCTGGCACAGTCTAATAATTTCTCATCCACTTGCACTTTATTTCCAAGCACCTTTAATAAATCGGTTATCGAATGACCCCAGGCTACGGCATTTAGCCGCTGTAGAACTGATTTGACTGCTTTTTCCGACGCTTGTTGAGCTGCAAAGCAGGACCATTCAAAGAGATTATCATCCATCATCTTTTCCGCAGCTTCCAAATCCTTTATAGCTTGATTCATCCAGTCTTTACTTCTTTCAGCCATTTTTATCACATTTATTCTTACTTAAAACCTTTCTTACATAATCATCATCAAAGTATCCCTGTTCCTTTATATTTTTTTCTGAGAGCAGTTCATCTGTTAACTCTCTCATATCAGTTTCAAACCAACTTTTATCAAGATTTCTGAAATGCGCATCAAAAGTTACAATAAACTCGCACTTTTC
>CAYSLW010000334.1:0-2038 GCA_964431955.1 uncultured Candidatus Methanoperedens sp.
TATTATGTCTGTTGCGGCAAATAAGAGAATCCGAAAAATATGGGTTGGACATGCCACAAGGTGATATTACGCCAAACATCTCCAAGATAATATCTAGAAAAAATAGTATTATAGAACAACTTGTTAAAGGAATACATCAATTAATAAAGGCGAACAAAATAGAATATATTCGGGGTAACGCAAGACTAATCTCAAAAAACGCCATTAAGGTTAATGAGCAGACAATTAACGCAACAGACATAATATTGGCAACGGGTTCAGAATGGAGAGAAATCCCGGGCATTAAACCCGATGACACTCAAATCCTCACTAGTGACGATATTTTAAATATTGATCGCATACCAAAAACACTCTGCATTCTCGGAGGCGGTGTCATTGGCTCTGAATTTGCGTCGATATTTTCGGTACTGGGCACAAAGATAACTATTGTAGAGGCGATGGACAATATTCTATCCATGGAAGACGAAGTTACATCAAGATTGCTTGCGCGTGCATTCAAGAAGCAGGGAATAGAGATCCTTACAGGCTTTACCGTTGATACCATTACTAAAGAAGAATCATCCATAAACATCAACCTTTCAAACGGCAAGACTATCAATGCAGAAATGATGCTCGTTTCTGTAGGAAGAAAGCCGGCTTTTGAAGGGCTGGGTATTGAGGAAATGGGCATAAATACTGCAAATGGAGCTGTTGTAACAGATGAAATGATGAGAACAAATGTTCAAAATATTTATGCCATAGGCGACATCAACGGGAAATATATGCTGGCCCACAAGGCCTCCGAAGAGGGCATTGTCGCTATCGAAAATATTTTGGGAAATCCCGCAAAGATGGATTATAGTGCTATCCCGAGGCCGGTATATACCTGTCCGGAAATAGCCTGTGTGGGTGCGACAGCACGCCAGCTTGTTGCTGATGGCACAGAGTTTGTAACCGGCAAATCCAGCTTCGGCGCCATTTCCAAGGCCTTATGTGACGGAGAAACCGATGGTCAGTCGGTGTTTTATTCTGCAAGGCAAGGTGGCAAAATACTCGGTGCCCAGATCATTGGCTCACACGCAACAGAACTTTGCGGCGAAGTGACTCTGGCAATCAGGAATGGGTTAAGCGTTGGAGATATTGCAAAGACAATCCATTCTCACCCGACGCTTTCGGAAATAATTCGTGAAACTGCTGAGGATTGCGAAGGACGGGCCATTCACAAAGTATACAAATAGGAACGTAACTGGTCAGCGTGTCTCAAAAATGCGTTAGTGGTCATCCCCGCGAAAGCGGGGATCTCGTTGGTCAACGTGAATTAACGGGATCCCCGCTTTCGCGGGGATGACAAGACCTATGAAAGCAAACATTTAGCGTTTTGCTTGCTACAACAAAATACGCTAACCAGTTACCAAATAGGAAACCAATGAAGACAGCCTGCATCATAGTGATTGCATTTTCTCTGGTTGCGTTTGCCGGCTGCAAGTCTTGCCGTTCAAGCGGAGAACCAGAGACGACGATTTCTGGTAAAAAAGTCGTTTTGGAAGCAGGGAATAACGCAGAATTGGTGTCAGAGATTAATTTGAGTACAAATCCAAACGATGAATTCAAAATAAAAAGGATCGATATAGGGCCGAGAAGCAATGTTCCAGAAAGCATAGATCCTGAAGTCGCACCGACGGATATAAAAGAAAAAATCGCGGAAAAAATGGCGGATATCGTACTGCCTCCTGATACCTATGAGGAAACTGATATGACAGCAAGGCTACAGGACAAGCTGACCTCCGCTTACGCCGGTCAGGAAAATGACATGCCCGATGTAAAGATCTATCTCTCGGAAATGAATTATGACGATTTCGTTACCTATTACAAAAATCTTGGCTATAAAGTGCACACTGTGGCAATCCCCGCGACCGAGGTGATTGATCCGGTGTTAAAACAAAAGCCCGAACTTGCCTCGAAGATAAATTATGCCGATTACGCAGGAGTCGTGATTCATCAGGTAATGGTTGATGAGGCTGGTATTTCAGCCGCTGATAAATATATTGATCCCGACACA
>CAYSLW010000335.1:0-2029 GCA_964431955.1 uncultured Candidatus Methanoperedens sp.
TTTTGCAGAAATCATTGTTAACCATATGTTTTACTATAATTTGTATTTTATGGTAGCCTCATTCTATTCTGCTCCCATCAGCACCAATCGTCCTCCCCTCCCCACCACATCCTCCCATGTGAACTCTGGTGACATGAATTCCTTGAACACCCACTCATGCTCCTTTGCTTTTATGCAAGGCGAAGGTGGGGTTTTGGCGCAGGGGGGGGGTGGGAGAAACGAGTGCTTGATGGAAGATACATATATTACATCATAAATATTAAATTTGCGGCGCCAGTATGCTCCCGAAGCAACCTCATGATTTTTTTGACAGGATTCACAGGATTTATTATCACATCGCAAACATCAAACTCTCGGCAACGCCACCAACTCTGCGCAGAAAGCGCAATCACACTTCAGGCTTTGGCTCAGCAGATCCAGCTTTTCTAACTGTGTATCTGCATATCACCAAGCTTTATTTACTTCGCAAGCAATAATAAAGTATCGAAATGAAATTGAAAATTATCATAAAGGAAGATTTGGAAGATGGTGGATACAATATTAGCTGTCCTGCTTTGCCGGGGTGTCATTCTCAAGGCGAAACTACAGAAGAAGCTATAACAAACATAAAAGATGCTATAGAAGGTTGTATAGCGGCTCTAAATGATAGAGCAAAATCTGTTGAAGGAAGGGTTTTAGAAGTAGCGGTATAAAACTTGACGAAGCTACCCATCATTTCTGGTAGAGATGCCATCAAGGCTTTTGGCAGAGCAGGGTGGTTTGTAGAAAGACAAACTGGAAGCCATGTAATTATGATGAAAACAGATTCTATAATTACTTTGTCAATCCCAATGCATTCTGAAATTAAAAGAGGAACTTTAAGGTCTTTAATAAAAGACGCTGGTTTGACTGTTGAAGAATTTGTTAGCCTTTTATGACGTAAGTGAATAGCCTCTCAGGCTCTCAATCCTAAGAGCTATAAAATGAATACAGCGTATATATCGCAATAATTACCTGGAAAAACAGCACCACCAGCACAACCTCGTATTCGTATGCCCTGCCTTTAATTTTTCTCAAAAGCAGGATGGCGATGTGCGGGATGCTGTAAACTTTATCCCTGACTGCAAGCGAGCCGTCGTCTAATAATTTGGCTGTCCACTCTGGTCTTAGTTTTCCTCTTGCCTTTAGCAGGAACTCGATATAATATAATACAGAGAAAAAAGGATGACTGCGGATTTTTCCATGTTGCCAAGGATTGCAACTATAGCCACGATTGCACCGACAGGATAGGTTAACGTATCGCCGGGGAACACTTTAGCAGGGTATTTGTTAAAATAAAGTAAGGCTATCAGGGCAGAAACCGTTGTGACTGCAATCACCGTGGCTACTACATTTCCATTGCTGTAAGCTATTAAGCCGAGCGTGGAAAGTATCACTACCCCCATCCCGGCTTCCAGTCCGTTGTAGCCTGCCAGCATGTTAAAGGCATTGGATGCGCCTATCATGCCGATTGGGATTATAAGCAGCGGATAGAGCAGTCCGATATCTATTGTGCCGAGAAAAGGAAAAGCCATTGTGTTCTGCCCGGCATTGCCACAGTAGCAAGGACAGACAGTCCTCTTTCAACAACAAAATGCGCTGGGGCAAGTCCCAGACCCCAGTGGAGGCGCCGCTCTTCCGGCGGGAGGTTACTCTCGGTTGAAGCATTGCCATCTCCTGCAACATAAACTCAGGCGATATGAATTCTTTAACCTGCATGCTTTTGCCTAATCCAGCCGTAGGCGATGAAACGGGGGGCTAATGCGGAATTCAGCTTGACGGTTTATTTTTTGGATAAGCACAAATTTAATATGATGGAGGACGTATAACCTGACTATGCAGACCATGGTAAAAAGATACAATATACTGTTAAGAGGAAAAGTTCAACACATTGGTTACCGTGGAATCATTGAAGGTACTGCAAGAAAGCTGGATATGAAAGGTTATGTTTTTAATTGGAAGGTGTCAATACATCGTGAACCATTTCATTTGAGAAATGAAGGCTCAATAC
>CAYSLW010000336.1:0-2016 GCA_964431955.1 uncultured Candidatus Methanoperedens sp.
AGGTTAAATGGTTCTCTTCCACGTTTCAATTCAATTATTACAATGCAGAACGTAGGCGGGCTTGAATGTTGTGTTATACCATTCCCTTAAAACAGGAAATATTACCTAAAATTAGGATATATTCCCTGAAAATAGGAAAATATTTAAGCGCAGAGAACCATTTAACCTTATGGAAAGCATAATCGGAACAAAGACCGCTATTAAGATACTCTCCCATTTATTAAAAAATCCTGAAAAAGAGTTCAAAGAATCAGAGCTGTTAAAAAACTGCGATGTTGGAAAAGGCGCAGGAGCTGAAGCAATAAACAGGCTTTCATCATCAAACATACTTAAACTAAAAAAGGTCGGCAAAACAAAGATTATATCGCTGAATGCTATACATCCTGTAGCCTTTTCTTTGAGAGTGCTTTTTGACAGGTATAGATATCTTTCATTGCCTCAAAGTAAAATTTCAGCTATTTCGCTTCTTAGAGAAAAAGTCTATGACCCGTCAAAAGCGATTGTTCTGTTTGGTTCTTTAGCCGCCGGGACTTCTGGCGAAGACAGCGACATAGATATACTTGTGATAACTGATAATGAAAAAGAGATAAATAAAGCCAGAAAAGAAGTTTCTGAATACACTGCAGAAAAAACAAATGTTCACTTCATTAAGCCTCACGATGCTAAAAAGGAATTCAGAGATAACGACATGATAAGAGCCGTTCTGATTAGCGGCATAATAATTTACGGCGGGGACTATGTACGCGAAATCATGATGCAGCCTGAAGAACTAAAAGAATTGAAATTTTTAAAAGAAAGAATAAATGCTGCATGGAGAAACTATACAAACAGAGATTACGAATCTGCCAAAGAAATAATCTCTACAGTGTCCGAGGATATGGCGTTTATGGCGTGCAAACTGGAAGGTATGGAAGCCCTTTATAGGAAAGATGCACTTTCAAAAATAAAAAAATCAAATAAATACGGGGTTTTGGGTGAAATCGATAAACTTAAATTGGAAGATATGCTGGAAGTTTTGGAAGACCTTTATATCAAGCTTTTTAACAAACTGATACTGAAAGGTGAAGGTATTGAAAGATGAATTGAAAAATGAGATCATTGAGGATTTCAATCGGGCTAAAAAAGCACTTGATTCTGCGAGGAGGAACTTTGAAGAGGGAGACGCCCTCACTGCAGCTAACAGGATCTTCGTAGCATGTGAAAATGCAGTCTATGCATGCATGAAACTGAAATTTGGCGGTACAACTATCTCCAGAAAAAGGATTATATTGAAAATGGAGATTGTCAGCCCATTGATGATGGAATTGTATGAACGTTCATATGACCTGAGAGTTCAGGCAGATTATGGGAGAAAAAGCAGGATAGTAGAACTGAACAGAGAGCGTGTTGGGAAAATCATTGAGAAAGTCGAGAAGCTGATATTTGACGTTGAGAAGGATCTGAAAAATGCTGAAGTGTTATAATAGTAAAAAAAGTAAATAGTAATAAGTGAGCATAGCAGCTTTCTGCAGTTCCCGAGAGTTCGCACATCTTAGTACAATGCAAAACGTAGGCGGGCTTAACTTCTGTGTTCGGGATGGGTACAGGTGTTTCCCCGCCGCTTTGACCGCTATACTCGCTTATGACGGTAAATTATCTTTGCGACCTTTGCGCTCTCTGCGGTGAATTAGTTGTGCACCGCAAAGTACGCCAAGAACGCAAAGCATGTTAGATCCATATATAAGCGCAACGCCGAATATCGCCCGAATGCAGTGAAACAAAATCTAGCGAGGACGTTAGTAGTCGACGGGCTGAGCACCTCGTCACCTTGGTGCGTACACCCCGACTCTATCAAACTCGTCTTTTACGAGAGTCCTGAGAGGTCTCTTTTTAGGTGAGGTTTCAAGCTTAGATGCTTTCAGCTTTAATCCTTTAGTGCGTAGCTGCCCTGCGATGCCTTACCAGACAACAGGTCCACCAGCGGCACCGTTGCACAGTTCCTCTCGTACTAAATGCAACTTACCCTCAGACCTCAAA
>CAYSLW010000337.1:0-2009 GCA_964431955.1 uncultured Candidatus Methanoperedens sp.
CTAAGGTTAATGTCCACAGACATGTTGGGGGTAACATAGAATTCTCACCGCAAAGAACGCAAAGTTCGCAAAGATTATTGCAGCTATGCTTTGCGTTCTTTGCGAACTTTGCGGTGAATTAGATTTGGCAAGTTCATGGACTAACCCCAGGATGCGAGTGGACACAAACTCTAAGGTAATGTTTGTGTAACTGATCTTCCGTTTTCCGAATTCATAGAGAACATCCCATATTGTAAGATCAGCTATCTCTGCTGATTGTTTCAAAGTTACTTTCCCCTCCCTATAAAGCTCCGCTGCCAATGCTATTCTTGCCTCTTTTTCATCAATCCAATCTATCAAGGGCACTTCCAGCCTTTTTATCTCCATCATATGTTTAAAGTGGGTTTTCTATCCTTAAAACCTTTCCTCTACCCTCTGGTGACTACCCCACTTGTCATGTTGCTTCCTGCGTTGGTTCTATATTGAGACAACATTTGACAGGCTCTTCCCTTATATTAAATCCCAGGCGCCGGCGCTATCTCAATAACCTCCTGATGATTCTGCTCTTTTTTAGAATCTTCCCCAAAGTCTCTTTCTTATACCACGTAACAAGCACCATCAGCGTGAGCAAAGAAATAACATATCCCAGCAGATAAGTATCAAACCGCCTGTAGTATATTGTCCCTTCTCCTGCTGGATAAATCGCATAAAACCCATGCGCAAGCGAGGGCTTGCCTTCAAGCTCCCAGCAATCTGAGTCGAGATTAGGCGGCACGAACACTATGTACTCTGCCTCTGCTTTTACGCTGAATTCCACAGGTGAGGATTGTGTATAGGGAATGGGCAAGAGGGATAGGAACTGGGGTTCCAGTGAAGGGGAGTGATAAAAGCGAGAGACGGCGTGTTTGTTTTCGAAGACGTAGAAGTTCTCGGTTTCTTTTATCAGGACTAAATCGGTCTGGTTGAAGAGGAAGAAGTATTCTTTGTAATCCACTTCTTTTGTCAGGAGCACGTATTTGACATTCAGGGGGATCATGAGCTCGCCAAAGTTTGTGAGGTTGTTCCTCTTGACTAGCAAGGACTCGACATACCGCTGCGCGGGGTTGGTGGACTGGGTGTAGATAGTACTGATCTCAGTGTTTTCACCTTGTATCACAGGTTTATCAAAGAAATTTGACGCAGGGTTGGCGATTCTTTTCTGGGCATTTGGGATCCACTTAAAATCCATGTACTGGTGCCAGGGCAAAAATAAAACATTAAAATCCTGTGCATCGTTATTTAAGAAATCATTCACTTCATACCAGTCTTCTGGATAATCCGTAGGCTTTAACTGCCCCCAGAAGCCGTTGAACATAGTGAAGGAATAGACGAAAGGAGTTGCAAGCGCAAGACCTACTACTATCCATGCGCCTATTTTTTTAGCGCCTGAGCTTCGCGCCGTGCCTTCGGCTCTGGCTATTTTCACGAACTCAGCCACTCCCAGGGCGCCAAGGTAAGAATATGAGAGAGCAAGCAGCGCCGCGAACTTATGGGAATCCCTCAAGCCCCTGAAGAAAAATATATTGTTAAATAAGAAATCAAACAATGAAGAAAAAGGACCGTGGATGCCTGAACCTAAAATGACCGCGATCACTGCAACTACTGCAAGGGCTTTTACAGGCAAGCCAAAAGTTTTGCTCTTATAGTTATTTATAAAGCCGTGTACTGCTAAGAAAAGTATGAAAAAGAACAGGAGATACCAGTAAGGAATGAAGTCCTTTGCGTAAATATAGCCCCAGCGCCAGAAGCCGTACATGCTTGCTATTGTGAAGGCAGCGTTGAAGGCTGAGGTTGTTGTGGCAAAGGTATAGATGACCATAACAAATAACTGCTGCCCGATTCAAAGGGTTATAAGAGGCTTGAGCCGTATGAAGGGAAACTTTCACGTACGGTTCTTAGAAGAGGGGGAGGGAGCAATCTCTCCTTCTTATTCGGCGATGACACGGATGCGCACGGATAAAAAATAAATCCGTGAAAATCCGTCCAAAAAA
>CAYSLW010000338.1:0-2008 GCA_964431955.1 uncultured Candidatus Methanoperedens sp.
CAATTATGTTGAAGCACCTTTTATGTATCGGGTGCAGTTATCCTATATACGAGACTATCAGTGGATTTAAAAGCAGAATCAAAGAGGTGATTTTACGATCGAATGGATTGTAGTAATACTGTTGGTTGTTATTTTAGTGTATTTATTCTGGAAATATTCTGAATTGAAAGGTGAAATTGAAAATCGTTCGCGTGAAATCTTTGAAAAGTGGAGATCAACTGAATTGGAAACGCAAGCTAATGAAAAGGCGAAGTTGCTCTTTCAGGAGTGGTCGCAAAAAGAGGAGAAGAACATCAGAGAGGATTCCATCAAGAGGAGCCAGGCAGTGATAATGGGCAAAATAACTGAGCATTTAATTCCATATTTCCCGGATTTCAAATACAATCCGAAAGATGTCAGATTTTTAGGTACGCCTGTGGATTTTGTGGTTTTTGATGGATTGAGTGAAGGCGAGGTGATGAAGAAGGTGGTTTTTCTTGAAGTAAAAACAGGTAAGAGTGCGGGTTTGTCGACCAGGGAAAAGCAGATAAGGACTTGTATTGAGGGCAAGAATGTGGGTTATGAAATAATACATGTTAATAGTGGGGAGATGAAGTATAAGCAGAAAGCTATGGATTAATAGGAATTCACAAAAGAAGGTACATATGCAGGTTGATTACGATGAATTTATGGGGCGGCAATACAGATTTTTGCAGGAGAAGGATAAATTTGTCTCTCTGGATGAAATTTTAGATGAAGATACAGGAAATAGATAAAATCGGCAATTAAAGCTCAATAAAATTTCCCCAATCTCATAAGAATTTGAAAGCTCGCAGGCTTTTTTAAAAACTATGTCATTCATAATAGCAAAGTTTTTATCAAACCATGTCATTTTGTAGAGTCCTGAAATTATTTCGCTCGGCTTTTCTGGTAATATCCCACGATGGTTAACAGCCAGAAGCATCCCACGTCATGTTAACAGAGCCTTTTTATCCCACAATCGGCACCCCTTCCCCACACTCCGGGCACTCCCCATCCTTTATCTTAATCGCGCTCACCCGAAAGCCGGCGCGGTCGATAAGCAAATCGCCTGTCTTAATCTTCTTCTATCATATTCTTCGCTACAAGATAGATAAGGTTCTCTTCCCATTTCCTTTTCCCAAACATGGCATTAACGGCGCTGAGAAAATCATTTTTCGAAATAATCTTTCTTTCCAGCAGGATGCCGAACAATACAACGCAGAAGCTTATCTTTTCATTATTTTTGTGCTTTTTTACAAACCTTATATCATCCGATATTAAAATATCTGCCTTCATCTGTGCCAGCAGTTCCAGAGCTTCATCCTCGCCCTGAGCGAATTTATTACCTGTTGATATTATCTCTATCTCCTTCGATACTTCTATTGCAGCATTTCCCAGCGCATCACTTTCCAGCGAAATCTCTCTCAATTCCTCAGCTATTCTTTCTCCAATAAGTATCCTGAAATGCTTTTGGCATACCCCGAACAGCCCGCTTAATTCCAGAGACAGAACTGCGCCGGTATCTGCAACCACAGTTAAACGCATGATACCTCAAATCGCGAGCTTTTTCGCTTTAAGAAAATCCTTTCTGGTCTTCTCGATTATAAAATCTATATCTTCAGCCGTTTTCCCGAAAAGCTCCCTCAACTCCTCTTTGGTCAGGTTGCCTTTCATATACTCAAGCACTATCTGGGACTTCAAGTCCTCCACAAGATGCTTGACCTCCTGCGCTATACGAGTTCTCAGCCACTCAGACGAAGAGACGTGAAGCACCTTTGCCACCAGTTCCACTTCCCTTTTCAGCTTCGGCTCTACTCTCAAAGCAATGGTTTCTTCTTTCATTATGTATAACATTTGTTATACAACTACTTAAATTATGCTATATAGAATCTGCGTTATCCGCTTCATGTGGGTTAATTCTCGCTCTTTTCCCAGGCGTGCGCTTAATTCATCACAATCGGCACCCCTTCCCCGCACTCCGGGCACTTCCCATCCTTAATCTTGATCG
>CAYSLW010000339.1:0-2002 GCA_964431955.1 uncultured Candidatus Methanoperedens sp.
CCCTTTTTCAACAAGTTCGAGAATATCCCGAAGAGCCGTATCCTGCGAACACTTTGCGATCCGCGCCCATTTGGAGGACGTAAGCTTGCCTTCAAAGCCATCAAACAATCTGTTGATCATCATTCGTTGCCGCTCGTTAATCAATTCCGAAGGGTGAAGCTCCCAAAAACGCGCTTTTAAGAGACTTTCTCGGAAGTGGAGTTGATGGCCTCTCTCACACAGATCTGCATCTTGGTAATTTCTTCATCTGTTAGTTTAGCAAACAGGCTCTTGCGTTTGTTTTTCGACAAGCAGCCATTACCCTCAACACACAGACGAATAAACAGGTCAATGAGACGATCCGGCATATCCACTACATCCCGGATAGCCAACTTGGCTTTATCGTAATTCAGCAAAAAGTTCAATTCCGACACGAGCTCAATTTCTATAGTTTCTTGAATAAATCCGAAGAGCCGTTCGGCTATTGTAGTCATATCGATATACTTGTAATAGACATCTGTTTTATTCTTGACAGTCATTTGTCCGGTGCTATCCAACTCAAAATCTATCAGCGGCATCAATGGCTTTGAAAACAACTCCAGCGTTTCATCATAATCTTTAATTTTCCGGAGCATTACAGCCGAAACAGGAAAAATTAATCCTTTGGGTGTAAAACCGGTTTTGGCCAGAATATTATGTATCAAAAAACGATGAATTCTGCCATTTCCATCATCAAATGGGTGCATAAACACAAACCCAAAGGAAATCGCGGCAGCAATAATAACAGGATGCCCCTTAGAAGACATCATGCGATCGTAAGTATAAAACATACCTTTCATGATATCCTGAATATCTTGCGGTTTAGGAGCCACAAAATGCACAGCCTCATTTCCATAACTAACCGTCTGGCCAACATAGTTTTGACTATCACGAAAATCATCATTGGCAAAGCGCTCATCGACTGTTGCTTGTTGGAGTTCAAGCAGAGACAATTTATCGAAGAATTCCCGTTCATCCGCCAACTTGAGTAGTTCCATAAAACGCGCGGCTCTTCTTTGATCCGGCTCCGTTCGTTCAATCTCAAATGAAGACCTTGTCTCCTTGGTATATAGATAGGAAAGCGCTCTCTGTAAAACATCCGCCGGATATCTTCCAATAACCTCTTTACTTCTCTTCTCAAGCCGGAGATTTATATAGCTCTCTAAAATCCCTGTCTTTCTGATTATAGGACAGAAGAATCTATCACCTAAAAGATTATTGTTAATCCTTTGCCGTTTCGCCGGTATGGATGTCGCCGTGTAGTATTTAGCAGTCTCAAGCAAATCAACATAATTAGTCACCTTTGTATCTGATATATCAAGTTCCTTCCCTATGAGAAACTCATAAAGAAACCAAATTTTTCGCGCATACTTCCCCGCCGGAATTTTCTTTATAAATAATTCTACCTCCTTTTTATTGATTACATGAAAAAGTAAGCTGAGTATCTCCAAATTAAGCCCCTCAAACTTAAGCGCGAAAGTCAGATGGTTACCCAGGCCGACACCCGGATCATACTTTGTTGTATAAAACTCGGTTTTCCGATACCCCTCAATTACCGTCTTCCGCCGTCCTTTCTGAACAATAAATGCTTGGGAATAGCACGGCAGGACATTAAGCGAATACTTGCGCACCAATTCGGAATAACCAACAGGTTTTAACCCTATAATGTTATTGAAATTTACGTTTTTCATTTCTTTAATGTTGAAGAATAAATTTAACTATGGAAAAATGGATTCTTTTAGGTACTATTGTAGCAAAATACATTTTTTTTACAACAGTTTAATGAAAAATTCGCTAAAATACGCTTCAATCCGCAGATTTCACAGATTTTAAAAACAATTTCATTTAATTAATCCTCTCAAGAAAGCCCTGCCTGCGCGTAACCACTGTAATCTGTGTACCTATCCTTCATTCTTTTTCAATCCGCGCAATCAGTTTCTTCAGTTTTCATTCTTTCTTCAATCTGCGTAATCTGCGTAATCTG
>CAYSLW010000340.1:0-1958 GCA_964431955.1 uncultured Candidatus Methanoperedens sp.
GCGAGGTTTCGCTTTATCAATGAAGAACATCCCACCAACCCACTTTCACCTTACGCCCTTTCAATATTTTCAGCCCCCGGCAGAATCTTACTATTGCATAACTTACATAAACCTGTAGTTGTATTCAGTTAAATATGTCTGAAGCAATTACTTTTACACCTCCCCCTCAAATTGCAAAAGAACTCGATGCGATCACTGAGCTGGGGGTATACAAGGACAAAAACGCTTTCATACTGGATGCAATCAATACACTGCTCTCGTCCCATGTGGAACTGCGGATAGCGATAGCATGCAAGCTTTATGAAAATGAGGAGGTGTCGCTTGGAAAAGCTGCAGAGATCGTGGGGACCAGTATTGAAGAGATGAAAAAAATCTTATCGGAGCATGGGATTAAACTTAAGGTTGGAACTTCAATACCAAAGACGCAAGACCGTGCACACGCGATCATAGGTATGGTTCGGGGCAGTTGAATGCGTTTAGTTTGTGATACTGACTTCCTTAGTGCACTTCATAAGATAGACCGTATTTATCTGATCTATGAAGTATTCGGTGTTGATAGGATATATGTTACGCAAGCGGTTATAGACGAGCTTGCAAAGGCACCGTTTTTCTACGACTTCATCCGAAAAACAGAACGAATAGAACGTGTGGTCGTGGATGAAGTGCCATCACATATAATATCTGCAATGCTCGGAAAAGGCGAGACTGATTCGATTTCTTATGCACTGAGGACAAAATCCATTTTTCTTTCAAATGACAAAAAGGCTGGGGAATTCGCAGAGGATTTAGGAGTGATGGTAGTAGATGTTATTTCGTTCCTACTTGTTTGCAGGGAGATTGGTGTACTTGGTCTGAATGATATCGAGCATATTATAGAATTACTGAAAAAACGTGATTACATGGAATTAAATGAAGAACAAAAAAAATTGTTGTTGCGTGAATGATCGCTGCGTTGGTGGATGGAATTGGCAGGAAAAACAATATGAAAACAATAGTAACAGGCGGCGCGGGATTCTTAGGTTCACACCTCTGCGACCTGCTGCTCAAGATCGGTCACGAAGTTATCTGCATAGATAACTTAGTCACTGGCAATACACGGAATATCGAGCACATTCGGTCGGACAGGTTCACATGCCTGAAACATGACATCACAAAACCCATCTATTTTGGAGATAATATCGATTACATATTCCACCTTGCCAGTCCGGCAAGCCCGATTGATTACCTTGAACTGCCCATACAGACATTGAAGGTCGGGGCGCTTGGCACGCATAACATGCTCGGTCTTGCCAAGGAGAAAAAAGCAAGGTTCTTGCTTGCATCTACCTCTGAGGTGTACGGCGACCCGCTTGTGAACCCCCAGAGCGAGGAATACTGGGGCAATGTGAACCCGATCGGGCCGCGAGGGGTTTATGATGAAGCAAAGCGGTTTGCTGAGGCTATTACCATGGCTTACCACAGATATCATAAAGTGGATACAAGAATTGTGAGGATTTTTAATACTTATGGACCAAGGATGCGTATCAATGACGGGCGAGTGGTTCCGAATTTTATCGGGCAGGCACTGCGCGGCGAGGACATCACGGTTTATGGGGATGGTTCGCAGACCCGGAGCTTTTGCTATGTGAGCGATGAAGTTGAGGGAATTTATAGATTGATGATGTCGGATTATGCGCTGCCTGTGAATATCGGGAATCCTGAGGAGCACACCATACTTGAGTTTGCGGAGATAATACTAAGGATAACGGGAAGCAGCTCAAAGATTACTTTTAAACCTTTGCCGGTAGACGATCCAAGGCAGAGAAGACCTGATACCACAAAAGCACGGACGCTTCTCGGTTGGGAGCCAAAGGTTTCACTTGAGCAGGGATTAAAGGAAACAATAAAATACTTCAAGGATGTTTTAGGGATTACCGAAAAATAACATAGCAAATTTTATTATGTGAGCCATCATATAT
>CAYSLW010000341.1:0-1957 GCA_964431955.1 uncultured Candidatus Methanoperedens sp.
GCGGATTGATTGACCCGCAAAAAATACTGATCACCGGCGGTGCGGGGCTTTTGCCTCTGCCCTGAGGGAGATGTGCGGCATTTTTCATGCCGTCACTGTTGATGAAGGCTACTTGGGCCTGCCCCACCCCCCGCCGCCGGGGGTCTTGATAATCAGTCTGTCCCCCGGTATTACAGCAAGGTTGGTTTTGCCGGCAATCTTTTTGATTTTCCCCTGGCGTATCAACAGATTTTCCCCTTTCCTGCCGGATGATCCGCCCTGCAGCCCGTAAGGTGATATTTCTCTTCTTTCAGTCAGCAGAACAGAATCCGTTTGAGGTATATCGTCAGATTCATCAAACTGTGAAGCACTATAATGAAGCACTTAAACCATTAGGTGGATGTAAAGTTGCAATTTCTGCTTTGTCAAGCAAGCTATTGTCTATTGGTGCATTGCTTGCCGCATATGAATTAAAGGGCGCTAAATTTAGCATAGGAATAGCCAATGTTGAAGCACAAGGATATCAAATAGAGGGCGATACTGAATCTATTAAGGCTGAACTTTTTACATTGTGGCTTATAGGTGATTGTTATGAGCCATAAGACTCAATTTGTGGTGAAGCAGCCTATCCCTGTATGTGCAGGTGCAGGATATGTAGCTCTCGACGTGGTAATAAACGGAAAAAATGAAACAAAGCCGCGTTTTTGGGCGGGCGGCTCATGTGGAAATGTTCTTACGATCCTCGCTTATCTTGGCTGGGAATCCAATCCAATTGCTCGTTTAGGAAATGATTTTGCAGGTGATCGTATATTAGAGGATATGGAGCATTGGGGAGTCAAAACGAATTATATCCACAAAGAAAACACTATTAGTACTCCAATCGTAATTGAGAGAATCAAAACTTCTTATAGTGGAACACCCAGTCATAAGTTTGAATGGAAATGTCCGAGTTGCGGTTCAAGGCTTCCAAAATATAGACCCATATTAATTAAATCAATATCACATCTTATTGAAGAAATCCCTACTTCTCAAGTCTTTTATTTTGATAGAATCTCTCGAAGTATACTCGAAATTGCAACTGAACAAAGATCTTGTGGCGCACTTATAGTATTTGAACCATCCAGAATCAAAGACACAGACCTTTTTAAAGAAAGCATCAATGTTGCTCATATAGTCAAATACTCATATGAACAACTAGATAGCTCTCCTTTAGGTAAAACAAATAATGTACCTTTAGAAATTCAAACTCTTGGTGCTGAAGGATTGAGGTACCGATTTAAATGCTCAAAAAAAGGACAGAACAAATGGATTAAAATGAAGGCCTTTCATGTGCCAAAATTAGCAGATACTGCAGGTGCTGGCGATTGGAGCACCGCAGGAATAATTCATCTGCTTGGACAAAATAGTGCCGAGGGGTTTTTAAAAGCATCGAAAAACGATATTGAAAAAGCTCTTATATTTGGGCAAGGTATGGCTGCTTTAAAATGCAGATATGAAGGTGCGCGTGGGCTTATGTACAATTTAAGCAAGAATGAAGTAAGCTCTTTAATTTATAAGATCATTAATGGGGACAATTTTGAAGAATCTGTATCAATGGTTGCTTCTGAAAAAGAGAAAAATATTTTTCAAAGCATATGTCCTGCGTGTTCAAAGCTCGAACATTCTAGGTGATGTCAGAAATGTTATTAATGTACCGTGAAATCAAGAAACAAGTTGATGATAAATTTGAAATCCATTTTATGTTATCTTGACTTCACCAGATTACGTTTTTTGCTTCTGCAAAAGCTGCCTTCTTGAGCTTAATATTATATTGGTCGAATATTTTTAATGCTGCTTGGGTTGCATCTTTTCGAATTTTAGGGTCAGCAGGACAAAAAATATGCCCTTTCAATTTAGTTTCACTATACGCCGTTAGCCACCAGTCAGCTGGGAATATTTTATCCAAAGTTGTATAATCTTCGTCCGTCATTCTTACGAT
>CAYSLW010000342.1:0-1949 GCA_964431955.1 uncultured Candidatus Methanoperedens sp.
ATCGAAGGAATTGATTCGTGCCTGGATAAAAAGAAGGAGTTACCTTTGTTTGTAAGTGATGGAAACAATCAATATACAGTGGCTCTTTTTAACCTGTATAATGAAACGATTACCCCCGATAGAACTGGAATGAGGGGAAGACCTGCAGGACCCTATAAGATACCGAGAATGGATCTGAGATATGCTCAGGTCATTAAAGAACGTGAAGGTGGAAAACTTGTTAAGGTTCATAAAAAGATTATTTTTGGTGATGAAGAGGATATTTCTCAATCTGATATCACAACTTCCCATATTGAACGACAAAACTTGACCTTCCGACAAGAAAATGAGCGTCTGGCAAGGAAGACGATAGGCTTTTCAAAGGAAGATTACTGGTTGGAAAGGCAAATGATCTTCTATTTGGCGTTTTTTGATTTTGTAAGACCACATTCAGGGTTAAAATTAAAAATAGAACCTGAAAAAGATGATATTACAAATAGGAAGTATATACAGAGAACACCAATGATGGCAGCAGGCAAAACTGATCATATTTGGTCTTTGGAGGAGTTGCTTGCTTTTCCTTATTATAAAACATCAGTAAGTTAAAGGGTCAATACCGAATCACTCAAATGAGATTAATTTATGATAATATAATCATAAATTTAATGATTAATATAGAGGAAAAACATTTATATATGAGGATGATGTAAAGAGCATTGCCTAATAAGGTTGATGTTGAGTAACGGGGGCATGGGAGCCTAACTACAACAGAACTGCCGGTTTTTAGGATAAAATGAAAAATAAATAAAACAGAGTGAATTATTATGGTCAAGAAAAGTGAAGAAAGAAAAGATACGACTGAAGAGAAGATTTTCAAGACATGGGCTGACAGTTATACAGCAGTTTCAAAAATGTGGGAGGATTCCTATGTAAAGCTATACAAGCCCTGGATTGAATCAACAGCAGAGATGTTTGCGAAGACGGCTTCTCTCTCAAAAGAAGCGACACCACAGAAATACAGGGAATTCTATGATGAATGGATGAAAACATACCAGAATACCTATGGCAAATTTTATCCAATCCCAACACTGAAATCCAATAAAGAGACGCTTGAAAAATTCCTATCAAGCGCAGAGGAGTCCAATAAAATCTACAGGTCATGGAGTGCCGAGTTAGAAGAGAATTCCCGAAAGACAAGAGAGATACTCCAGGGCGAACCAGACCCTGCAAAATATAAAGAATGCTATGATATGTGGATGAAGACGTATGAAAAAATATTCGACGAGCTTCTTACACTGCCTGCTCAAGAAAGTACAAAAGAGATATTTGAAAAATACACAGGCATTCCAGATATCTACTTAGGGGGCTTTCTACAGTTGTCAAAACTGTGGAAGAACACATACGCCAGCCTATATGGACCATGGATTGAATCCATGCAGAAGCTTTCCGGGAAAATGGCAGAAATCTCTAAGGGAGATGCAAGCCCTGAGGCTTATAAGGAATTTTATACTATATGGATGGATACATACAAGGAGACCTACGGCAAGTATATCCAGTCCATGGTGCCTTCAAAAGAAGTATTTGATAGTTTCGTGCAGAGCACCAACATTTATCTGACAATGTACAGGTCCTGGATTGCAGCGCTTGAAAAAATGGCAGAAAAGGCTGAGGAGTTATCAAAACAAGCCGCTGATCCAGAGACATCTAAAGAATTTTATAATCTCTGGGTAAAAATGTATGAAAAAGCTTTTGACAGCTTCTTTGAGGACATGCCCATTGCGGGTCCGATGAAAGAGATGATGGAACCTGTGAAGACTATGGCTAAGATATATACTGACACGTTTACCAGGATGTCCAGGATGTGGATGAAATCGGATATTGGCTCAGCGTCAGCGTATCCGGGAAAGAATAAAAAATGAGCGATTCAGACAGGTTGATTATGGAAAAATCAAGTTTTGAATCCTCCCAGG
>CAYSLW010000343.1:0-1938 GCA_964431955.1 uncultured Candidatus Methanoperedens sp.
CACAGGCAGGCCGGTATTGATATTCTGATCCCGCATTCTGATGCCAATGCTATAGTGAGTATACAGATTGAAAGTCAAGAACTATAGCTTTGGCACCATCAAGATTAGCTCATGCAATATGCAGACTACTCGAATATTTCATCAGCGATCTTTGAATTATGTAATGTAGTATATGATCCTAATTTCCCGGCAAAATTATAACTATGCCTGCAACTCGACACCCATATTTTCCATGATATGACGCTGAGACTTGGATATTTCGGTAAAAATATGTCCATATTTACCTGAATAATTGATTTTTGTTAGATTTTCCATTTCGTGAAGAAGCTCACGAACTGTGTATTTTTCATTGATCCCGGCCTTTCGCATATCACGACGCATTGCACTAATGTAAATCAGAGCCACAAACTGCACAAATAACCTTCCATTCATCGAGGTCGAATTGTGTATGCGAAGACGTTTCATGTCGAGTTGATTCTTCAAATCATCAAAGCATTTTTCGACTAAATCCTTATTCCTGTAAATCATCAGAGTTTTCACAGGGTCCTTGATATCGTTTGTCAAAATTGCATAAAAGCCTGCATATCGGTTGCGATATTTCTGAATAGCCTCGTTGTTATAAAATACTTTCCGACCTCTCGCGGGGGTTTCCTTGATAATAAAGAAGGATTTATAGGCTTCTTCATGGGCGATAACTAATTGTCCGCTATCCAGTTCCTCTTTACAGGTCAGCAACTCCTCGTTAAATCCATCCGTTGCCGCTGCCGCGGCATGCGCGTTATAGTACAGATGTAGATAGCAGCGCCTCTTCTCTTTGCCCCATGGAAATAACCTTGTATGAACATAGAGCGATTTACCATCAAGTTTTCGATAACCATCAGGATTTTGAATCGTTTCAATAACCTCATCAATTGCATTTTTAACCCACTTTATCCGGTTTGGCACTGCAATAATGAACCTGTCTCTTGCCGCAAGAAGCTCATCAATATTCTTCTGACTGTAAAACCCTCTGTCCATCACAAGGTGGAGTTTTGGCAATTCCAGATAACTGAAAGTTTTCAGAAAATGATGCAGGGTACTGACATCATTGATGTCTCCTGGTAAGTGGCGATAGTAAACTGGCAGTTGGCTTTCCTGACCAAATAACAAGGCCATATTGATCTGTGGCAATTTGTCACCATCTCGATTGTAGCCGGACTTGACATATTCATTGAGTTCAGAATACGAAGATACTGACGTAATGTCGTAACACAGATAATCTTTTTCCAGTACCTTTTTGGTCCATTCTCTGAAAAAGGTTTGCAATCCATCATCACTAAGTGAACTAAGAACCTCGCTTATACGTTGAGTTCCCAGAGTACTTTTGTAAGGATGAGTGTGGTTTTTGCTCCAAGTTCCACAGTGACTTAAAGGCCCACCACGACAAACAAGATAGTACGCCATACAAAGGATTTTCTGGTATTCCTTCGGGAAACTGACTTTCAGAATCCTTTCAATGCCAAGTTCTGTTGTGATTTTATCCAGCAGCAGAGACGGCCCCACAATCTGGGCGGTGGCTGTAACTTCTGGGTCTCTTACGGCTGCCTGCTTCGAATCGAGACGCTTTGAAGGGATAAATTTACCAGTCTTAGGATCAATCTTCCCTATGCAAACCTGTTTGTTACGAGGTTGTTTCTTTTCTCTGTCCCAGAATGAAGTCGCCTCATAAACATAGGTAATCCCTGTTTTTTTATTGAGTTGATAAACACGGTAAGACATAGCTCCTCCTCCACAGTTATTCTAGTTATAATTATAACTATGTTTCCTGGTAAAGTCAAGGAAAAATTATGCAAATTGTTGGCGTTTTATTAGTGTTTTGAAGAATTCCTAGTTACAAAAGACCGGGACTTAAGGTTGGACGGGATAGGCAAAAATTCAATATGGCGCGGTCTGGCTGGC
>CAYSLW010000344.1:0-1925 GCA_964431955.1 uncultured Candidatus Methanoperedens sp.
AAGATGTATCACAATATCAGGGTCAGCATCTGAATACAGTCTTTTTACATCCTCCATTTTAACAAGATCATAGTCCTTATGTCTGGGAATGAAAATGTTATGGCATCCCCTTTCCTTAAGTTTCTCAACTACATTTCTGCCCAGGAACCCTGCCCCGCCAGTAACTGTGATTCTTTTGTTTTCAAGGTACGACATAGTTCTCCATTTTCTTGTAGTTTGCAGAGCCGTTAAGCTTTAACTCTTCTTTTCTCATATCGGCATCCACCATCAACTTTACTAGCTCTTTGAACCTCACTTTAGGCTTCCATCCAAGTTTCTTCTGTGCTTTCCTGGGGTCACCAATCAGAACATCCACCTCAGTGGGTCTGAAATACCTATGGTCTATCTCAACATATTTCTCCCAGTCCATGCCTGCATAATCAAAGGCTTCATTGAGGAACTCTCTTACAGAATGAGTCTCGCCTGTAGCTATAACATAATCCTCAGGCTCGTTCTGCTGCAGCATCAGCCACATTGCTTCAACATAGTCTTTGGCATAACCCCAGTCCCTCTTTGCTTCAAGATTGCCGAGATAAAGTTTATCCTGCAAGCCTAATTTGATTTTTGCCAGTGCCCTTGTAATCTTTCGCGTGACAAAAGTTTCGCCACGCCTCGGAGACTCGTGATTGAATAAAATCCCATTACAAGCAAAGATATTATATGCTTCCCTGTAGTTCACGGTCATCCAGTAAGCGTATACTTTAGCTATAGCATATGGGCTGCGCGGTCTAAAAGGAGTATCCTCGCTTTGTGGAGGCAGTGAACTGCCGAACATTTCGCTGCTTGAGGCCTGATATATTTTTGTATTGATCCCACTTTTCCTCACGGCTTCTAACAGCCTTGTTGCACCTAACCCGGAGATATCGCCAGTATATTCAGGCAGATCAAAGCTTACCCTGACATGGCTCTGAGCTGCAAGATTATAGATTTCATCGGGCTTAATATTGTAGATTATATTTGTTAGCTGTCCCGCATCTGATAGATCTCCGAAATGCATAAATAATTTACAATCTTTCTCATGTGGGTCTTTATATAAATGGTCAACTCTTTCAGTATTAAAAGTACTTGCTCTCCTGATAATTCCATGGACTTCATAGCCCTTTTGTAATAAAAATTCGGCTAAGTATGAGCCGTCCTGACCTGTAATTCCAGTTATCAACGCTTTTTTTGAAATAGAATTCACCTCCATTTAATGTGAAACAGTTTATGCTTTTCTCTCAAAGATTTCTTTTAAAATTGCTACATCATCCGAATAACCCTCATCCCCTTTCCTTTTTTTAATATGCTCAAGGTCTTCTATTACTTTTTCTTTTGAAAAATGGAATTCATCCGCCAATTGAAGATAGAGGTCGTATAGTTTTTCAAGGGAAAGATGAAAACCCGGGATTACATTCCACTGCACTAAGCCACAATTTTTACAATATGGAAAGGGAAACATTTCTCCATCGATGTAAACCATATCAAAGTAGTCTATATCTGAGGACTTGCACTCAATACAGTATCTATTTCCAATTCGTTTTATTCTTTTGGTTATTCCGTTGATAGTTTTCACTGTAATCCCTCATATCCATGTCCCTGTTAGTTTCAAAGGCAAAGATGTTGATTGTGTGGATAGAGTTTGATTTATAAATTATTTGATACATTTTTCCAAATAACTACTTTATGATTTTTCATAAGTCGTTCAAACCACCTTTTTTTTCTTATTCACCATTATTTGAGCCATATATAATCTTTATGCTACTTCCTGCATCTACCTATCATTCCCCGACCCCTCTATACACTAACCCAAGCCCTCTCACCCCTTCAGCCTTAAACACCCGCCTGCCATCTATCACTATCGGCGTGCGCATGCGCTCCTTCACCCTCCGCAGGTCAAGCTCCCTGAA
>CAYSLW010000345.1:0-1919 GCA_964431955.1 uncultured Candidatus Methanoperedens sp.
CAATCGCAAGCTGCAATGAGTCCAGATTTCATATTCTCACCAATGTAGTAATGATCCTAATGGCATAAATAGGTTTATTTCTTTCTCGTTCTCCGCTTCTCCGCTTCTCCGCTTCATCCCATCGCTCTGACGCGCTGTCCCCATCAGGGGGCGGGCTTGTCTTGCACCTCTGGCGGCGCGCCCGGAAGCGGAGCGCTCGCGTATTGGGGCATTTACGATAATTGACCGTCGGTATCGAGGGAATGATTTTATGATAGTAGTGTAAAAGTTACAATAGTTTCTTAAGCTCTTATAGAATGAACATATTATTTTACTTATGATCATGAACTATAGTATTTTATCTCCTTTTTTTGTACAATAGATGCGAGTAGGTTTATTTATATATCTTCTTAATAGATTTCCCACCTCGCTTATGATGAACTATTTCATGCGGCAAGATAATTTTCCCGAGAAGCCCTCTATCCGTGCCCCAATTTTAGTACGACAATTGTTAAGTTAATCTGGTTCAATAAGTTCTTTGGATGCACATAATACCTATCGCCTGCAGTAGAGTAAAGGAGAGGTCTTTCGACCTCCCCCTCCTCATCAAACCGTACGAACCAATTTCCAGTATACGGCTTTCGTCTGGCATATCCCATAGCAGGAGACGGAGTTATCACATCGATAATTCCGTTGGTCTCAGTTTCCAGCAGTTATTAGACAATCTTCACGAATTTTGCCAGATGGCGTTTTCACCTGCTTTCAGGTGGCAACCTTTCTGGTATTTTACTATACTATCCGATTGTTGTTATCGTGCTGTACACCTCAACTCTATCCCGACCAGAACCCCTTCGCTGGCTGTCGCGGCGGAGTTCTTTATTCATTTTATATTCATAAAGTAGTCCTCTACACTTAAAACGATTTAGAAAGCAGGGTGAAACTATTATTTACAATTGAAACTGCACGACCAAGAAATGAGGAAATCCAAACGGACGGGATAAACAGGATTGACAGGATAGACACTTATCCTGTTCATCCTGTAAATCCTGTCAAAATCAATGAACGGGAATCGTTTATCTTGATCTCAAAATGCGTTTATAGTTTCCTCCTATACGTTAAAAAACATTCGTAAAGTTTATAAGCGATGTAATCACTTACACCCTGGGATTATGAAACCTGGTTATTTGCTCACGATAATATTGGCTTCTGTGTTAATTCTGTCTTTTGCCATCGTTTTGCTAAAAGGCGATGTTCTTCAGCAAGAACCTGATTACAAGCCGCAGTCATACCTTTCCATACATGATGTGGACGTAAAACCAGTTGAGGTAACCAGCGCCGTGATAGAGGTGAATGTTACAGCATATATAAACCATGCAGGCGGCAAAACCAATAATGCAACCATGCTCATAAGAGCCATAAGCAGCGATACGGGACTTTTGGGAATGCAGGTCTCGGCGCCAATTCCTGAAACAGATTCAGAAAAAACGCTCGCAGTCTCGCAGAATTTAAAGGTGGAAAGAAACGGCGGCTATGAGCTGAATATCCTGCTTTTTGACAACGGCAGCATCCGTGACAGCGGTTCAGTGAATATCCCTTGAAAACAAAGGTTCAGAAGCTTCTGAAAACCTGAAAATGATTGTAAAAGCGAGGGAGGCAGCCTCCAACCTGCTTGCTGATAAAACAGGTACGGAAACAGGCGCGATTGCAAGCGAGACCACCGCGGTTAAAAGCGTGCAGCTGGTTGTGCCTGACGGGTACAATTATATGGTAGTTGTGGAACTCTGGAGAGGCGATACCCTGATAAATAGCTGGGAGAAGCCCGTGCTTCTTGCGCCGACTAAGACAGTTCCCAAGGAAAGCGTTGAGAAAAAGGTAAATATCGAGGTTTCCAAGTTCGTGCGTGAAGCAGGAACAGCCGGAGTAATTCCAGCGGCAACTCC
>CAYSLW010000346.1:0-1910 GCA_964431955.1 uncultured Candidatus Methanoperedens sp.
ATATATAACTTATAGTATATATTTGTTTTCTATAAGTTTAGCGGTTGACTATAAAAGCACGAGGGAGGCTCATGCCAGAATGGATAGCTAAGATCCTGGATGATGGATCACTGGCGGTCAGGGATAAGGTTTATAGCATACCTCACATCGCCATCTTATTCCTTGGAAAAATAAAAGGCAGGGCATACGAACACGAGGTCGTGCTGGTTGTGCTGATGTTCCAGGCGGTTATTGCGCTGGCTGTGCTATATTCTTTTTACAGGACGTGAAAAAAATCACGACACGGTAGCTGCAGTAATTGCAGTTACAACAATCTCTGCCCTGATAGCCTTACTTTACTTTAACAAATACCCCGCCAAAGTGTTCCCCGGGGATACGTTAACCTATCCTGTCGGTGCAATCGTGGCGATAGTTGCAATCCTTGGCAACATGGAAAAATCCGCAGTCATCCTTTTTTCTCTGTATTATATTATATCGAGTTCCTGCTAAAGGCAAGAGGAAAACTAAGACCAGAGTGGACAGCCAAATTATTAGACGACGGCTCGCTTGCAGTCAGGGATAAAGTTTACAGCATCCCGCACATCGCCATTCTATTTTTAAGAAAAATAAAAGGCAGTGCATATGAATATGAGGTTGTGCTGGTGGTGCTGCTGTTGCAGGGGGTTATTGCGATATATACGCTTTATTCATTTTATGGGTAGAATGAAGGTTAAAAGTGCGGCTGAAGCTTCTTGCATCGGTGGCTTATCGGCGCCGGGAGTTTAATATTTTTGAAGTGATACTTATCGTATCCGCGTTCATCTGCGTTTATCTGCGGTTCCTTATTCGATATCGATAGATAGTTGCACTGGGAACATATTGGCGCGGGAGTTTAATATTTACGATGTCATAACAAATCCTGTCTATCCTGTGAATCCTGTCAAATCAAATCATGATATTGAGGTTGCTTCGGGAGCATACTGGCGCCGCCAATTTAATATTTACTATGTCATATATGTATCTTCTGCCTCCTTCCATCGAGCACTCATCTCTCCCACCCTCCCTGCGCTAAAACCCCACCTTCGCTTTGCATAAAAGCAAAACGGCTGGGATGAGGAGAGCTATGTCGCCTGAGTTCACATGGGAGGATGTGGTGGAGGGGAGGACGATCGCGGCTGATGGGAGCAGGAAAGAATAAGGCTGCATGGTAACCTGTTGGCGCCGCGGGTTTAATATTTATGAAGTGATACTTATCGTATCTGCGTTTATCCGCGTTCATCTGCGGTTACTTATTTATTTAATATCGATAGAAGGTTGCTTTGGTAGCATATCGGCGCCGAGAATTTAATATTTATGATGCAATACAATCTGTTTCATAGATGTTTTCCAAAGCCTATAGGCACAGGAGCGATTCTCTTGTGTATTTTATGCACATCAACCCTGCCAGAGTAACAGCAATCGTCCTGTTCTTAAGATGGCGTTTCATCTGAACTCACCGATATCTTTCAATTTTAAGCCCAGAGTGTCAATAAAAACCTTCCAGTTCGGCCTCAGTTTTCTGGGCATGAAGTGATTGGCAGAATTTCCTATGAAATAACTATTGGCTTTTGCATTTTTTAATCTTAACAAAAGGTTATCCAGAAAATCCTTTTTCTCTATCCTGTAAAAATTAAGCATGAGATTTAATGCCTTGAGCAGAGCATCTTTATCAAAATCCATCTCCAGGCAGTAGAACATATCGTAGATGTCTTTTCCTTCCATCCTGTTATGTAAAGTGATTAACTTCCGTGCCATCAGATCTTCCAGAGAATAAACCTTGAAGATGGTTGGATGCGTTTCAACGAAAGGAGAATTTACCAAGACATCTTCCAGCTTCACAACTTGTTCCTATAATAGTCCCACGATCGGAAAAACTAAATATATTTAGGTTT
>CAYSLW010000347.1:0-1910 GCA_964431955.1 uncultured Candidatus Methanoperedens sp.
CTTCAGCTTACGGGTCTGTATCTCAATTTCAGTCACGATCTTTATCGCAGTTCTCCCTGAAAATTCCATAGTAATCCTGTCACCCACTTTGTGTTTGTTGATGACTTTGATTGATTGAGTGGATTATTCTATTTTTTCCCTCCGATAGGCAGTAAAAAGATGAAATTACTCCCTTCACCATATTTGCTTTCAACCCAGATTTTCCCTCCATGCATGTCAACAAGCTGCTTTGTAATAGCAAGTCCAAGCCCAGACCCATCGTATTTTCTGGATATTCCTGAATCAAGCTGCTCAAACTTCTGGAAAAGTCTTGGTATATCTTCTTCCTTTATCCCAATACCAGTATCAGCAACTGATATTTTCACCATATCATTTTCTCTTTTTGTCGATACGGTAATGATCCCTCCTTCTTTTTTACTGAATTTTATTGCGTTGCTTAGCAGATTAAATAGCATCTGCTTGAGTGCCCTTCTGTCAACCTGTATCGACAGCATTTCCGGGTCAAATTCTTTTCTCAGGATTATATTATGATCTAAAGCATTCTCTTGGATTAGCTTGAATATCTCATTTATTGCATCAGGAACAGATATTTCTTCAAAGACCATTTCCTGCTTTCCTGATTCTGTTTTGGCAAGTTCGAGAAAATTATTAATAAGATCAAGCAAGTATTTGCTGCTTTTAAGAATATTATCCACAAAGAACCTCTGTTTTTCATTCAATTCACCCTGGGTCTTCCCCTCCAAAATTATTGAATATCCGATAACAGATGTTAGAGGAGTCCGCAATTCATGGTTCATAATCGTCAAAAACTCTGATCTTGCTTTGGCTGCGGTGATCAGGCGCTCATTCTCAAGATGCAGTAATTCTAATTTTTTGCGTTCTGTGATATCTTCAATGGCAAGGAGTATTACCGGTGTACCTATCACTTCCTGATAGATTTGACGGGCATTGAGCAGCATTATTTTTTGACCGATGGCCTGGAACTTATGCGAAACTTCGTAGTTATTGAACTGTGTCTTTTCTTGAAGAATCTCCTCAAGTAAAGTCCGAAGCGAGGGGATATCCCACTGTCGGTTTCCAATGTCGTAGATCAAATTCCCCACAGTTTCATCGGGTGTCACTTTGAAGGTACTATAGAAGCTGCGGTTGGCTGAGAGTACCTTTAAGCCTTTATCCAGTATCACAAAGGGCTCGCGCACTGTATCTATAATGCTCTCGGCATATTTGCGGGCTTCCTGGGATACCTCCTCAGCCAGTTTGCTTTCAGTGATATTGCTCATCGCTGTCATGCAATGACCAGAATTCCCCTCCTGTACTGATAGGCTTTCCAATTGTACATCTAACTGAACTCCCTTCTTATCCACAAGTTTGAGATTGCAGGTCTGTCGAACGCCTGTCCTGAAAACTTGCCGCAGGTGCAGATAAAACACATCCTTACTACCCGGGGAAATAAAAAGCGAAAATGGTTTCTTGATCAAAAAGTTTCTTTCTACCCCTAATTTTTTAGCGCCGGTCAGATTTACTTCTATGATAAGCCCATTTTTATCGAAAGAAAAATAACCAACGGGGGCAAAATCATACAGGTCTGAATACCTGTCGCGCGACTCTTCGAGCTCTTTTTGCGCCCTGCGAAGTTCTTCATTCTGCATTTCCAGTTCGATCTGGTGCAACTGCAGTTCATGGATCAGACTCCTTGCATCTCTGATAGATAGCTCTTGCTGTTCCTCAGTTTTTCCTTGCAGTGCATCTTCTGCCCGTTTTCGCAGCCCACCCGCGGAGGCTCCAATGCCAACGATAGGGAAGTCTTCATCCGGGGTTTGAGATTTTTTAGTGCTGGATTTTGCTAATTTTGGATTTCTTTTCATATTAGTATTTAGAGATAACATTTGACTGAGGATTTATTTTGCACT
>CAYSLW010000348.1:0-1904 GCA_964431955.1 uncultured Candidatus Methanoperedens sp.
ATAGGGTATGCTTTGCATACCCTTCATTTGATAAAACTTTCTTAAAGTTTTTCATTGTAGTTTTATTTCCCTCAACGTCTCATAAATCGGACCCTGCGGCGTCAGTGTGCTCTTCTTGAGGCTTATGGATTCCACATTCATCGAGCCAAGGTCGATATCCTCAAGCTCTTTTATCTTTTCAAGCAGCTTAGCCTTATCCCTGAGCTGCTTCACGCGCGCAAGTGTTGCATGGGGGGAAAACCTGTCGTCTTTTTCAAAATTGAACGGCGCAAGTACGCGCTCAACTTCGCTGTGCAGCGCCTCAAAATTGCCTTCAGCGCCAAACCATATCACTTTGATGTAGGCAGGCTTCGGGAATACGCCCACGCCCTTAATCCTCGCCTCAAACGGCTTGCAGCTTACCTGCGACAGGGCAGACGCGATTGGTTCAACATTATCTTCCGAAATATCCCCAAGGAATTTCAATGTTATATGCACCTGTGCGGGTTCTACGAGTTTAATGCCCGGCGTATTTAGCATGAACTCTATTTTTTCTATTTCAGGTATGAATCTCTGCGGTAATTCCACTGCTATGAACGTACGAATCATATTAATCAGTTATTAAACTCTTTATGACCTTAAAAAATTGTCTGATTCGATAACTTAATAATAAATAGAGCGTTTTAAGGAACAAAGGTGTAAACATAATGAAAAGAGACCTGATGGATATACTGTGCTGCCCCATGTGCAAAGGCGACCTTGTATTAGAGGTCACGGAAGAGAATGAGAAAGAAATCGTGAAAGGAACGCTTTATTGCGGGAAATGCAAGGAGTATTATCCAATAGACGACGGTATCCCCAATATGCTGCCGCCGGAGCTGAGGGAATAGCAAAAACTGCATCTATGCTTCCATTATTTTAATATTCTTTTTGCAGTCTGATAGCCGCATGTAGTAGCGCCATATATCCCTCCATATAATGATTTTGAGCCTGTGAAGAGCAGATTCTTGATTATTTTTTTACTTGCAAGCCTATTTACGCCAAATTGTGATGGAATTTGAGCAAGGTCATACCAGCATCCCTCGCTGGCACGGGTGTATCTCTCATAGGTCAATGGTGTTGTTATATCTTTGACCACTATGTTTCTGGAAAGGTCAGGTATCAGTAACTCAGCGGTTTTTATCAGCTTATCCGCCATCTCTTCTTTGAGTTTTTTGTAAGCGTCTGTTCTTTTTCCATTATCAGAGAGCCATTTATTATTAAAGTCATAGGGAGCAGGTATCAGTAATATGTCCATGGAATGGCACCCTTCAGGCGCGAGGCTTTTATCATGGAGCGAAGGGATAGAAATTCCAATGGAGTTGATAGAACTTTTCCCATTCGGGAGAAATACGTTCCCATTTGTCTTAACAAAGATAGTGCCGTAATTTAGATCCATTTTTTCCAGTTCCATCTTTACGCCGAGATGAACCGCAAACCCGGTGCTGGATAGTTCCGCGTTTCTTATCCTGTGTGCAAAATTCTTTTTCAGGTTTTCTTCTCCCACCAGATCCAGAAAAGTTCTCTTCGTATCGGCATTCGATACCACAAGAGCGCATTTTATTATTCTGCCATCCGAAAGCTCAACACCCTGCGCTTTTCCTTTTTCAATGATAATTTTTTTGACTTCTGTGTTGAGTAAAAGCTCTCCTCCACGTGCTTCAAATGCCTTTGCAAATGCATCAGCCATTTTCTGATACCCACCCTTCGGATACCATGCTCCTCCGTAATGAAAACTAATCAGCATTCCAGCATAATATAAAGCAGATACCTTCGAAGGTGGTGAACCGACATAGCCCTGTGCAGATGCCAGAATTGCTTTGAGTTTTGGGTTTTTTAAATGGTCATTGAGCAGTCCTTCGAAAACAGCATTCATGTATCTGTAT
>CAYSLW010000349.1:0-1282 GCA_964431955.1 uncultured Candidatus Methanoperedens sp.
CATAGAAAATACTGGCAAAGGACGTGCATACGGCGGAAGTGCGGCTCTCTATGTTGACGGAGCAGTGGTTTCTTCAGCCTCTATATCATCGCTGGGTGCTGGAAAAAACAGAACCGTGGATTTTAGCTGGAAGCCGGCAAATGAGGGAAAGTATGTACTCTTTGTATCCGCTGACCCGAACAATGCGGTAAAAGAGGTTTGCGAGACAAACAACAATAACACTCCTCTGACCGTGAATGTGATCGATTTCACGCCCCCGAAAATTGCAATATCTCGCCCTAAGAACGGCGAGACATTGAATGAGGATACCATTGCAGTCAGCGGAAGCGTAGAGGATGCGAGTAAAAACATCAGGGTAATTGTGAACGGGGTTTCTGCCTCTCTCTCAGGAACGGGCTGGAATGCCGTGGTTTCGCTGTCTCAAGGATACAATAAGATCACAGTAAGTGCAGTCGATGGGGCAAATAATACAGCCACGGAATTTGTAGAGGTTAAATCAAGGGGCATACCTTCTGCAGCTATGCATTATCCGGAAAGTGCAGGCGAAAATATAACAATTAACGAAACGACTGCTGATAAAACCAGCACATCATTCTTCGTGTATGGTTTTGCCGTGCTAATAATCATTATTTTCTTAGCTGTCTCTGTCTACTGGCTGAGGAGGAGAAGGCATGATTAAAATTATTTTGCTTATCATAATAATCATCAACATCTGCATTCTGACCGCCTCAGCCGAAGAATGGGACAGCGCCACGTTTACCCTGAGCCTTGAGAATCCAGTCGCCTACAAGGGAGATTATATGATCGAGGTGGTGGATTTTGATGGCTACGGCATGGCAGTTCTGAATGTATCTTGTGGTGGAAATTTTGTTGGAAGGGCATCTCTTAAAAATAATGACACTGACTGGTATTATCTTGATAGCAAAATCAGGCTGAAAAGCGAGAATATCACTGATCAGAGGGTCATGCCCACGTTCGGTAGCATTTATTCTCCTCAGGCTAAGCTCACCTTTGCCACAGAAAAAAATCCAACTAATCCAACATCGTTAGCATTGAGCATCTCCACGGACAAAAAGGAATACCTCCTCGGTCAGGATATAATTCTTACCATAGATGTCAGAAATGTAGGAGAAACAAAAGCTAAAGATATACGTTTAAACCTTAACTCAGAACTTTTGATGCAGGGATTATCACCTCAGGTCTTCAGCCTTGATAAAGGAGAGCGTAAGTCTTTTGAAGTCAAGTTCAGGTTTCCATCTTCTTTCAAGACATCATATAACAT
>CAYSLW010000349.1:1292-1901 GCA_964431955.1 uncultured Candidatus Methanoperedens sp.
TGAGGATTCAAAGACAGTGCAGCTAAGATTGCCTCTTGAGATACGGAAAAGCGCAACAGGCGAGGTAAAGCTGGGAAAACATGCGTATGTTTCATTAAGCGTAGAGAACGTTCAGAGCATTCCTCTCAGGGTTAGCTTAAGCGATGCTATCCCGGTATCTTTTACGCCTGTTAATGGAACTGTCACAGATAATAAAACTGACTTGAGATGGGAGTTCCTCTTAGCGTCTGGAGAGAGAAGAGTATTTACCTACCAGATAATTCCTTCAATGGCTGGCGCTCACAGGCTGCCCAGAGCACATGCAGCATATATGTGGGGAGGAGAAGAATACATAAACAGTTCAAAAATCGAGAATATAATCCTTGTTTATAAAGGTCTTTCATATAAAGAGCAGGAATTTGGCAAGGCACCCAATGTCACTATAGAGGTTTCTTCTGGAGAGGACTTTTCAATATGGGTAGATGCCAGCGGCTTCGCCCTGAGGGATATAAAGGTAAAAAACGAGACCTTAAACGTTTTCGTATTCATACCCGAAGGCACTAAAATACTGAACGCCAACGGTACACGCCTTACCAGAATAACAATAAAGGAAGCAGAGCCGCCAGAAAT
>CAYSLW010000350.1:0-1896 GCA_964431955.1 uncultured Candidatus Methanoperedens sp.
TATTATCTCTCAGCGTGACGCACGGCACACCAGGTATGTAAGTTCCAGGAACTATCGCCCGCACTATCTCCAGAACTCCCTGAGATTCTTCAATCCGATATCCAAAGGCATTAGCAGTGAGCCTATTCTCACATTGTTCTTTATCAGTATCCCTATCATCTCGGAAGGTGTTGCTTTGACCATTTTGCAGCTCTCAAGAAAACTTATTTCGCCTTTTCCGAACATTTCAGACACTATTCGCTCCTTATTTTCTTTTATAATTCGATGAAATAGCTTTTTTGCCAGGACTGACAATTCTTCATCCTCCTTTTCCTCAAGCCACCTCAGATAGTCATAATCGTCGTCCGCTATCTTCAATTCAATTGCCTTCATTTCACCATCTCCAGAATAACTCTCGCTTCCTGTATTGATTTTGAATCGTATCCTCTTATTTCCATCATTCTCAAAACTTCTAATGCCCTTTCTCTATTTAATAACTTCTTCTCTACCAGAAATATTACCAGGTCTGAGGTTTTTGCTGACGGGATCCCATACAGGAGACAGGAACTGAATATACGAAAATCTTCTGTCAAAACAAACCCTTCTTCCTTAATAGCTAAAACTATTACTGAGGCGTCTGCTTCCTCTCTCAATCCTGACCTTACCATTACTTCTTCAATTTCACCTTTTTCGACCTTACCAAGTTTGATCTTACCCTCTTTTACCAGTTCACTACGAAAAAATGCATCTCTGTATCCTTTCTCAACACCTTTCAATGTCTCTCCTTGAACATGCTCTGGTACCATAATATCATCAGTTAGCATGAACAAAAGATTCATCAATCCGGCTTGAGTTATCCATGTCCAAGAAGATGTATCCAGTATGATTTTTTTCATCAGCTACCTTTCCATTAGAACTCTGCGCTCCTGTTTATATCATCCCGGTTCTCAAGGAACCATTCATACACGCTCTTCAATCCATCCTCGAACTCAGTCTGAGGCTTATAACCCAGCAGCCTCTGCGCTTTCTTAATAGAGGACAGGAGCCTGTGCTTCACGTCCCAATCTCTTCTCTCCACGTATGCAACGCCGGACTCGTTACCTGCGAGCTCATTCACCATATTTGCCATATCTATAACCCTGTGCTCCTTACCTGAGCCGAGATTAATAGCTTCTCCAACAGCCTCTTCTCGTATTCCCATTGCTAAAAGACCATTTATTATATCATCCACATACGTCCAGTCTCTGGTTTCTGTTCCATCGCCAGTTATTGGTAATGCTTTTCCATTCATCGCCCAGTAGAAGAAATTCGGAATAACATTCCTGTATTTTCCGGGCACCTCTCCATGACCAAATACATTGAAGAATCTTGCATTGACTATGGGAAGACCATACAAATTATGGAAATAATTTGTGTACAATTCTCCAAGCAGCTTAGTTACCTGATATGGTGTATGAAGGCTGATTGAGATATCATGCTCCTCAAATGGCATCTTTGACTCCAACCCGTAAACCCCGCATCCGGAAGAAGAATAAACAAATCTCTTTATACTTAAAAGATGTGCGTATTGAAGAACCTTCAATGTCCCTATCCCGTTTACCATCAAATCTATTTCAGGATTATCCACAGAATTCTGGTTCGCAAAATGGGCTGCCAGATGAAATACATACTCCGGCTTTTCTTTAAAAGCGCGCTTCAGCATTTCTACATCAAGGATGCTTCCTTTTATGAACTGGATATTCTTCGCTTTTGGGATATTCCATTCGTATGCAGAAGACAGGTCATCCAGGATCACTACCTTTTTTGCATTAAGTTCAGCTAACTTTCGACTCAGGTTACTTCCAACACATCCTGCACCGCCGGTTACTAAAATAACCTTATTTTCATATTCAGAATAAATTTCTTCCATTTTAATCA
>CAYSLW010000351.1:0-1881 GCA_964431955.1 uncultured Candidatus Methanoperedens sp.
CCGTGGTTGTTGATTTGCCGTTGGTCCCTGTAATACCGATTATTTTACCCGACAACAGTGAGAGTCCCAATTCGAACTCGCAAACAACCGGCACCTTTTTTTCTCTGGCCAATCTTACACCTTCGATATCAAGCGGAACTCCCGGACTCAGAACTACAAGATCACACTCAGTAAATAGCCGTGCTGGATTTGAACCAAGCTTATATTCTATATTCAAACCCTTCAATTCGCCCAATTGATCCGACAAATCTTTCGCATTTCTAACATCAGTCACGATAATCTTCGCGCCTTGCTGCGACAAATATTTGGCCGCGGCTAGACCAGAACGACCCAACCCAACAATCAAAATGTTTTTATCTCTGTATTTTTTCATAACTATCTCAGTTTCAACGTACTCAAACTCAGTACAGCCAGAATAAAGGCAATTATCCAAAAGCGGACTATTACCTTCGATTCCTTCCACCCCTTTAATTCGAAATGATGATGCAGCGGAGCCATCTTAAAAACCCTTTTGCCTGTGAGCTTGAATGATACCACTTGGGCAATAACCGAAACTGTCTCCAGAAAGAATATTCCACCCACTAATATTAAAAGGATTTCATTTTTTGTGATGATTGCAATCAGCGCAAGGACAGCACCGATTGGAAGAGAACCGACATCTCCCATGAAAATTTGTGCCGGCTGGCAATTGAACCACAAAAAGCCGATACATCCTCCAACTATTGCCATGCAAAACACTGTAAGTTCACCACTACCCGGAATGAATGGCACATTGAGATATGCCGCTATTGCCGCATGTCCAGCCAGATACGCCATTATTCCATACGCGATAAATGCCATTATCGACGGGACCGCCACCAAGCCATCCAGTCCGTCTGTCAGATTAGTTGCATTTGAAACACCAACTATTAAGAAAATCGCAAAGGGAATATAGATCCATCCAAGATTTGGAGTAATATGTTTTACGAATGGCAAGGATAAACGTGGATCAAAATTTAAGCCATCAAAAACGATGAGCGCGACAACAACAGCAACCAGAACTTGTAACGGGAATTTATATCTTGCCCGTAAGCCATGAGAATCACGCTGAACAACTTTTATATAATCATCTATAAAACCTATCACCCCGTATGCTATTGCAGTACCGGCCAGTAGCGGAATATACGGATTATCCCATCTTGCCCACAATCCAACGGAGATCAAAATACTCACCCACAAAAGCACACCTCCCATAGTGGGCGTTGTCCCCTTATTCAAATGGGCAACTGGTCCATCGTCACGAATAGCCTGCCAAAATTGACGTCTCTGTAAATATCTTATCAGCGCACCACCAAAGGCAAAATATATGATCATTGCTGTGAATAACGCAAAGAACGACCTGAACGTTATATATCTAAACACGCCAAAGCCAATTAACTTATCGTGTAACGGATATAAAAGATGATACAGCATTTATTCAACTCCTAGCTCTTCGACAATTAAATTGTCAAAGGCCCAACTCGTCTTTTAAATGGTCTACAACTCTCTCCATCTGCATCCCTCGCGAGCCTTTAATCAAAACTATGTCGCCCGTATTAACAAAGCCCAGAACATCTTCTTTTAGTTTTTCCATATCGGCATAAACGCTGACGCTACCAGAATTCATACCGGCTTTTTTAGCGCCGGCCTCTACATCTTCAGCGAAATTCCCATAAACAAACAGCCTATCGACTTTGTATTGTTCCGCCGCCTCGCCAATTTCACGATGACACACCGGGGCATTTTCACCCAGCTCCAGCATATCTCCGAGAACAGCAACAAAGCGGCCTGCCTTTTTTGCGCCCGAGACAGTTCTTAAGGCTTCTTTTACAGAGAGAGGGTTTGCATTATAGCTGTCATTTA
>CAYSLW010000352.1:0-1874 GCA_964431955.1 uncultured Candidatus Methanoperedens sp.
CGCAAAACTCGCAGGGCTTTGGTCTGCTCGTTGCAGTTCATAAAAGAACTCACCCCGCAGCACATGGCATCTCCCTTATTATGAGCCATCTCAAAAAGCTCCGCCCCGCTGGCAAGGAGTGCCTCCCTGGGTGCATCGTACAAACCCATATGTCTTCCCAGCCTGCAGGGGTCATGAAATGTGACGGTTGATTTGTGGTTTGCTCGTTGACCTTTCAGGAACTCGCTTATGTGGACTACTTTTGGCTTCAGGTTATAGTCCTTTGCAAAGGTGCGGTAGCATTCGGCGCAGCTCAGTATCAAGGTTTCAATTCCGCTATCGTTAATGACTTTAGTATTATATCTGGCAAGCCGATCGAAGACGTCCTTTTTTCCCTGCCAGAGAACATCATGACCGCAGCATTTAAGGGGAAGTATTTTTGGTTTTATTCCTGCGTGGTTTAATAACTTCATGGATGAAGTGGCAATCTCTCCAAAATTGACCCCCACATCGTGGAGGAATAAATCTAAAAAATCCACGCAGCCCGGGAAATATGCATAATTAGAATTCTCGCTCTTCTGCTCCGTGGTCACAACGCTGCTGCCATTCAGTTTAGACATCAGGGCAGCCGTCTCGGAGAACACGCCCTTGTGCGCTATATCCTCATATTTTTTCCCCTCCCTCTCATCCTTCACAAACGACAGGAAGTCTACCTGCTGGGGACATTCCTGAGGGCATAATCCGCATGTCAGGCATGTCCAGATATCTTTTGTATCGAGTCCATAGACATTTGAGTTATAAATAGAGCTGCGCGGCGAGGTCTTAGAAACACGGCGCATGGGACATATAGATGTGCATTTACCGCACTGATAACAGGATTGAACATTGCTCGCTGCCATTCAATTCTCCTTATTTATATTCATGTTATTCGGAATATTAAACATTTTGGTTCGTATTCAGACGAACAAAATGAATAATGATGACACATCGTTTTTTGTTTCTAAAAGGAATACTTGGCTTTAAACATTTCGATTTTAGCGCAGCAGAGCATCATTATTAATAATGTTACTTAATCCTGACATCAGGTTCAACAAATGTATGTA
The DNA here is from genome assembly GCA_964431955.1 of uncultured Candidatus Methanoperedens sp. Lineage (GTDB taxonomy): Archaea > Halobacteriota > Methanosarcinia > Methanosarcinales > Methanoperedenaceae > Methanoperedens. The sequence continues at coordinate 1,083 of CAYSLW010000352.1, forward strand.
TCTTTCTCTTTAAATGCTATTTTTGTCTCAAATAAATACAAATTCATGGCACTGTACTGAAATACTCATCTGATGCCTGTAAAACAATAAAATTATTAAGGAGGTGAAGAACCTGGTAAAGGTAAGGATGATATTCGTTGATCCTGATAAGGCAAAGAAGATAAACAATATCTGGAAGGCTAAAATTGATGCAGAAAAATTTGATAGATCTCTCGTGAAATCCCAGAAGATAATCGGCATAAAAGAAGACCTTGAAGGTCCAATTTGTGAACCTTAATTAGCATATCCCGAAGGGCATGCCGATGGGGCAAGCCAGAAATTTTACCATCTGGTATCAAACCACTTGAATATGAATAAGGCTGGCTGATAGGACAGCATATATAATTGTAAAATTTTAGGTTTTTTCACAAAATGTATGGTAACGATCAGTACACTTCTGCCACTATCTTATCATCCTCAAGCCAGATATCGACATTCTCTTTTTTCCCGAGAGCTCTGTCAATCTCCTCCGGTATACCAAGCACCCGCCTTCCTCCACTCTTCGTTATCTTGCGCTTGAAAACTACAGCAGGCTTGCGGAATTTCTTTATTACCTCTTCTACCTTCTCAGCAGATTCGGCATCGGCATATTCCTCGCCGCATGTGGGGCAGCGCGTGCCTGTCAGCCCTGTGATTACGACCTCTCTTCCTTCAACTGCCGTGATGAGAGTAATATCAGTTGCTTCTTTTGTCTGATTTGCGCATTGCACACACTTAATTTCTCTTTTGCTCATATTATTTCACCTCTTCTTC
>CAYSLW010000353.1:0-1833 GCA_964431955.1 uncultured Candidatus Methanoperedens sp.
AGTTGGTCACATGGAAATGCGATATAATCATCTGGAAGCGATACAAGGCTTTTAGGGTCAGCAAATGAGTTTTCAATCTGCACCTTAAGGCTCAGGTCTTTTACCCGTGCAATCATCAGGTTTTCATGAATTATCTGTTTACCCCATCTCTTTTGCGCCATCTCGATTGCGGTGCGAAAACCGGATGAATTTTCTCTGAGCCACTCAAAAACATTCTTTTTTTGAACAGTCATAAGCGCATTCCCGATCTTGATGAGGCTGGGTGCCGATCGCAGCCTGGAATTATGGACATCCAGAATTGCTACCAAAGTGAGCACTTCCAGTACGGAATAAGGGATAGTCATCATATCCAAAGATACTGTACCGTCGGGCATGATCTGTAAATACTGCCCGGGCGAAGATGAAGTCGTATCTTCCAGGAAATCTTCAGGTAATCGGTAGTATGTCTTTCCACCTGATACAAATTTTACCAGACAGCCCCACCCCCAGCCTGCCACACAGATATGTTCACCAGGGTGATCCGCCTCCTTTCCTGTAAAGATCTTAAGGATCACCGCGAGAGCATCTGCGGGCAGCCATTCATGCTCTTGAAGTTGTGAGAGTGCATAGAGTGTAACTTCAATAGGGGTCATATCGCCACTGTGCATACTGGTATTTGCTTCAAATGACGCATGCCAGCAGGCTTGCTGCCATTTCAACAGGTGACTTACCCTGAACTTTTCAGCTCCAATTGACAGATCGCCATCTTTGATAGTGAGTGTGAAAGATCGTTCCTTTGATAAAGGAGATTGTTTTTGCTTCCCTCCAATAATCTCCAGCAGTTTATCACGTAGTATCTCTTTCTTGAAATCTCCGGCTTCTTTAAATTTCGAAGCCTTTACAATAGGTGGAAGATAATTTCCGAATTCCGGAGGAAAACGAAATCGCAAGCGTTCCATCCTGGTAGAGGCGGGATACACTTCTCGCTCTATGATAATGAGCACACCCTTTCGTACCAGATTATTCTTCACATTTTTGAATGTTTCTTTATACCTCTGGTTAAACGTCCCGTAATCATACCTGCCCGCAGGTCTTGCGCAACCGTATAGTCTCTCGAAGTACTCGATATCAACTTCTTTGTTTATCTTATTGAGCAAGTGGAGGAATACAACTTCCTCATAGGTCAATGAGTTCAGTGCTTCCTTTATGCCAATCGTGGAGAGGAAGAAGTTTTCAAAGATGTCACGAGAGGTAGCCTCCTTTTCAGGAAAACCACGGCTTTTGCATATCGCCTTAAGATCGGAGTCATTGAGTTCACTTTTGCACATCTGCTTTAACATATTTTGCATAGGCATTCAATCGCACCTCTTTGTATATAATTTAAGTCCTTTATGTTGGAGACTTTTTTACTTCTTTTTAGAAGCGGAACGCCAATCCGGTACACGGGGCGATTTATCTTCTTCAGGGTGCCTGAGCAGCCGCTCACTTTGCACGGCATCTCTTCTGCATACCCTGTGCGGATTCCGCAGTGATTGCAAATAGTCTTTGTGTGCGTATCCAGTTCCTTGAATCCCTTATACAGGACAATATAACCTCCAGAGCGCCCATTGAACCCCACCTGCCACTCATCATGATTTTCATCAAAATCCTGCAGAATAAGATTTATATCCTCTAATGCGCCGGGCGTCTCGATAAACTCGAACGCCTTCATTTCTTGTTCATGAGTCAAACCCAATCCATATATTTTTACATTGATTTCACGGCACTATCTCAAAAACCAGTGATTCCAATAATTATCACAGACGCAGATTTCGCAGATTGACGCAGATGCCGCCTTAAATCTGTGTTAATCTG
>CAYSLW010000354.1:0-1829 GCA_964431955.1 uncultured Candidatus Methanoperedens sp.
GTGATGAACAGCCTGCTTGAGTACGAAGGCATGGGCGGCAAGGTGCAGATGATATATATGGACCCGCCCTACGGTGTGAGGTTCGGGAGCAATTTCCAGCCTTTTATCAGGAAGCGGGACGTGAAGCATGGGGATGACCAGTTCATGACGAGGGAGCCTGAGATGGTTCAGGCTTATCGGGATACGTGGGAGCTTGGGATACATTCGTATCTGACGTATCTGAGGGATCGATTTTTGATAGCGAGGGAGTTGCTGACTGAGAGCGGGAGTATTTTTGTGCAGATAAGCGATGAGAATGTGCATCATGTGAGGGAGTTGATGGATGAGGTGTTCATGGCGGAAAATTTTGTGAGTCTAATTAGTTTTTCAAAAACAAGTGGGCAAAGTTCAGAACTTATTCCTTCCGTTTCTGATTATCTAATTTGGTACTGCAAAGAAAAAACCAAGATAAAATATAGGCAATTATTTATTGAGAAAGGGATGGGACAGGATTCCCTAAAATCGTATCAATTTATTGAATTACCCGATGGCAAGAATAGAAAATTAAGCGATGAAGAAAAAAATGACCTGAATAAGATTCCAAAAGGCTCAAAAATATACAGGTTAAGTGATTTGGCATCACAGGGTTACACTGAAACCGGTTGGTTTGAATATGAATTTGATGGGAAAAAATTCGTTCCACCTGATAATCGACATTGGACAACATCAAGAGAAGGTTTAGATAGGCTAAAAAGTTTGAATAGATTGCAGATATCTGGGCAAAGACTAAATTACATTCGCTATTTGGACGATTTTCCTGTATTGCCGGTTCATAATTTATGGTTGGATACTGGGAGTTCTTTAGGCGGAGATAAAATATATGTCGTGCAGACAGCTCTGTCTGCTGTTCAGCGCTGCCTCCTCATGACCACAGACCCGGGCGACCTCGTCCTCGACCCCACCTGCGGCTCAGGCACCACTGCTTATGTTGCAGAGCAGTGGGGGCGGCGCTGGATAACCATCGATACCTCGCGCGTGCCACTCGCCCTGGCGCGCCAGAGGCTGCTCACTGCGACGTTTGACTATTATGAACTGCGCGATCCTGCGAAGGGACCTGCGGGCGGATTTATTTATAAGCGGAAGCAGAACAACAAGGGAGAAGAGGTTGGCGGGATAGTTCCGCACATAATGCTAAAGAGCATTGCGCAGAATGAGCCGCCGGCAGAGGAGATTCTTGTGGACAGACCTGAGATCGTAAGTGGCGTCGTGCGTGTTTCAGGTCCCTTTGCCGTAGAGGGAACGATACCGCCGCCGATGGAAATAGAAGATGAAGCAAAGATGGAAAAAACCATCGACGCGGCTTCGGATTATAGCGGCGACCACATCACGAGGATGATAGAGATACTGCGGCGAGCGCCTGTGCTGCGCCTTCCGGGCAATAAGACCGTGACTTTCAAGAACATAAGAAAACCTGCGCGCTCCATGGATATACATGCAGAAGGCATGGTAGCAAACGGTGAGGAGAAACCTGTGGCTTTCATCTTTGGTCCAGAGAACGGCGCTGTCACTGAGCAGATGGTATTTAACGCTGCCAAGGAAGCGTACCTCAAAAACTACACTCATCTATACGTCATCGGTTTTTCGGCGCAGGCGAACGCTACAAAATTCATCCAGAACTGCGCAGTATCTGTGGGCATCCCTGCAACTTATGTTAACGCAACTCTGGATATCTTGATGGGAGATTTACTCAAAACCAGACCATCAAGTCATATCTTCAGTGTCACAGGTCAGCCAGAGATAAGAGTTCTTAAACTTGAAAAAGGCGCAGAGGCTCTTTATCAGGTAGAACT
>CAYSLW010000355.1:0-1818 GCA_964431955.1 uncultured Candidatus Methanoperedens sp.
CTTTCCATATAGTGACGGAGCCTGGTTTCTCTCTCAATCGCTATAAGCGCGCCTATCTTTCTCTTTGAAAGAGACAGCACTGCCCTCACCACCTCTTTGATTATCTCAGATTCCCTGAAAAATATCCCGGACCAGCCGCGCTGCCCAATACTCGCAAGCCCCCTTCTAAGCTCTGGCTGAAAAATAATCAAAAACGCAATAACAGATATTGCAAATAATTTCGTAAATATCCAGCTGATTGTGTCCAGCCCTAATTTCTGCGTGACAATAAAAAAAAGCACTACGAGGACTATGCCCTTCATGACCTGCACACCTCTGGTGCCCCTTGCAAATGTCAAGATCACATAAAACACAAACCACAGTATGTCGATCCCGACCAGAATTTTGATAAAAGAAACATAATTTATCATGCCTTACCCGCCTTCACAATCTCATCCGCCACCCTGACAACCTGACTCATCTCTTTTACATCATGCACGCGCACTATATCAGCGCCATTTTTTATTGCAATCGCCACTGCTGCGGCTGTGCCAAAAATTCTTTCTTTTGGCTCAACGCCCAGGATATTCCCAATAAATGATTTTCTCGATGGCCCGACCAGTACTGGCCTCTCCAGCGCCTTAAAACGAGAAAGATTATTAAGTATCTCCAGATTGTGTTCAAATGTCTTGCCAAAACCTATTCCTGGATCTACTATGATATTTTCCTTTTTTACGCCAGCCTCTTCTGCATTCCTGATCAGGCTGGATAATTTATTTATAATTTCAGTAACTACATCATCATACACTGGATTATTCTGCATTGAGTTTGGCGTGCCCTTGATGTGCATGATAACGACCTTTGCGTTGTATCTTGCAGCAACATCTGCCATATCCCTGTCAGCCTCGCATCCGGTAATGTCATTCACTATTGACGCTCCACTATCCAGCGCCCGCCTTGCAACTTCAGACTTCTGAGTGTCAATCGAAATTGGAATCTTTATTCTCTTTGCAATCTTTTCAATAGCCGGGATAACGCGCCCTATTTCTTCTTCCAATGGCACAGACAAAGAGCCAGGCCTTGTTGATTCACCGCCCACATCTATTATATCGGCTCCTTCTTGCGCAAGTCTTTCAGCTTCTTCGACTGCGCGGCCAACATCCCCATACACGCCGTCGCCACTAAACGAATCAGGCGTGAGATTAAGTATTCCCATTATGTAGGTTCGTGATCCGAAATGTAAGATTTTCACAACCACCCCCGTCCCGGGAACGGCCGGCCGTTCCCGGGACGGGGGTGGTCCTCAGTTAAGTTTTGCGCTATCTCCAAACACCAGCTTCTTTACTTCCTCAAAATCCATTACTTCTTTTTCCAGAAGTTTTTCAGCCAGCGCCTTTAGGTTGTCTTTGTTATTCGAAAGCTCCTTTTTCGCCCTGTCATAACAGTCATCCACGATCTTACGCACCTCTCTGTCTATCTCAACAGCTGTTGCCTCGCTGTAATTCTTTTCCTCGACAATATCCCTGCCTAAAAACACCTGCTCTTCGCGCCTGCCAAAAGTAAGATTACCCAGCTTCTCACTCATACCCCATCGCATCACCATGCTCCTTGCGATATCAGTGGCCTTTTCCAAATCATCCTGCGCGCCTGTTGAAAGCTCCTTGAATATCAGGTCTTCACTGGCCCTCCCGCCAAATATGCCAACCACCTTTCCAAGAAGCTCTTTCTTTGTAACTATATGTTTGTCCTCTAATGGCATCCTCATTGTGTAGCCAAGCGCTATGCCCCTTGGTATGATCGAAACCTTATGCAAGGGATCAGCCCCTGGTATTAAAAGCG
>CAYSLW010000356.1:0-1800 GCA_964431955.1 uncultured Candidatus Methanoperedens sp.
GAAGAACTTGAAACGGTACTAAGACAGGAATTGTGTCTGAGCTAAACAAATACAAAAAAAGAATTACCGCGCCGCTTTAGCGACCCGCTCGATATTGTCTTTCTTGCCCATGGCAAACCCTTTTACATCGTAGTTCGCCGCGGCGATTATCTCTTCTGCAAGGGCATCCATAAGTGACTTCTTTTTACCGAATGCAGCCTGCTGCGCACCCTGTGAGATAAGTCTCAGTGCAAAATCCACACGGCGCTGCGGGGCTGTATCTACTGACTTAGGGACTGCTATGCCTCCATACTGCAGTCTTCGCGTTTACCAGCACCTGAACCGGGTTCTGTCCTGTCTTCTTGTTGATTATGTCGAAAGCTTCCTTAACGATCTTGTTAACCGTGATCTTCTGCCCTGTGTTATGCTCTTCCCGCATCATTTTGTTTACAAGCCGCTCAACGATGTTCAGAGTCGATTTTGCAAACTGCTTTTTTGAGTTCTTTCCACCGCTGTGTGGGAGGAATATAGGAGCAAGATTGACGTAGTTCCTTATACTGGGGTCTTTGATCTCAACTTCAGAAAAGTCCCATTTTCCATATAATTTGTGCATATTATCTCACCGGTTTTTCCTTCTTTCCGAGCACCATCTGCCTCAAGTCCACGTTATTCACGGCCACGACCTTCCAGCGCACGCCGGGGATGTCACCCATGGCACCGCCCATCCGTCCGCCTATACCCTCCACGAGAACTTCATCATGTTCATCTATGAAGTTGATGGCGCCGTCCAGTGGACAGAATGCCGTTACCTGTTTACCATTCTTGATAAGCTGCAGTCTGATACATTTTCTGATGCCTGAGTTGGGCTGTTTAGCTTCTATACCAACTTTTTCAAGTGCAATACCCCGTGCTCGGGGCGCCCCTGCAAGTGGGTCAGCCTTCACATCAAGATTAAGAGCCCTTCGGCTGTAATTGATATCGCTCCATCTGAATTTCTTATGCTCGCTCTTAAGTTTCCGAGCGGCGTACATTCCTTTTCCCAAGTTTTTTCCTCCGTAAAGCCCCGCATTTAAATGCAGGGTCTTATTGAATTATTACATCATCTATATTATGGTGCCTCGCGGAGAGCTTTTTTACTTTTTCGATGTTTTTGCCGTCTCTCCCGATGGCAAGACCTTTCTCTTTAGTAAGTACTTCTACATAAGCTATGCGCTTGTCGTCCTTAACTATAAAGTTTATGTTCTTTATAGAAACGGGATGAAAGGCATTCTTAACGAACTCTGCAGCGTCGTCAGAGTGTTCGATGATCTCAACATGCTTACCGATTGTTTTCTTTACGCGATTTATATGTTCTCCGCCTTTGCCGATAGCAAGTCCCATATCCCCGCTCTTTACTACGAATATCAATCTGTTGTTCTCAGAATCTTCAAAGCAATCCCGTGCACTTGCTCCAGTCATGCTCTCAAATAATGCTATATATCTTATTCCATCCGTGCTTAGTTTCACTTCACTCATTCATGCTCCCGAAAGAAAGTATATCGGAATCTCCGGGTTCCAGCACGGCAAGCGCTGAAATCGAGAATGGTTTGCCGCACGCGACACCAAGGTCAACCCCTGACCCTGAATATTTTATTATAGCAGTTCCCTTGAGTTCTAAAAGATTCTGTTCCGCGCAGGCTGATGAGACCACAACGACCTGTGCTTTCCCTTTCTTTATAGCATCCCGTGTTTGTTTTATTCCTATGACAACTTTACCTGTGGACAGGGCGCTTCTTAATACTTTGCTGATATCAGTTTCCATGATCATACTCCTTTAACTGG
>CAYSLW010000357.1:0-1795 GCA_964431955.1 uncultured Candidatus Methanoperedens sp.
GGTGAGCAACAGATGCTGGCTATGGCTCGAGGATTAATGGCCGGACCGAGCTTGATGTTGCTAGATGAACCAAGTCTGGGGCTGTCTCCCATTATGGTGATGGAGATTGCCAATATTGCAACCGAAATCAACAAGCAAGGGGTTGGGATTATTCTGGTCGAACAGAACGCTGTCCTGGCTTTCAGGCTCGCCCAGAAAGCTTATGTGCTTGAAACCGGGAGCATTGTCCTGGAAGGGGATACTGCGGAGCTCCTTAATGATCAGAGGGTGAAGGAGCATAAGCGCTAAGTTATTTTACTTGACATATAGGCTATATTATCATATACTTCCATCAAATACTACGATGGAGGTAAAATATGATGACAGAAGACTGGCCAGTGTTGCTATCCTTTTTTCCAGATAATTGGATTGAATTAGCATCGACGAACGACCTAATTAAAGGGCTTCGCAAAGACAAAGCTATTGAAAATTATATCAGAACGTTACTGATTCATATAGCATGCGGCTATTCTATGAGGGAAACCGTCACAAGGGCTAGGTTAGCAGGATTGGCCGATATTTCCGATGTTGCGTTGCTTGGACGTCTGAGGAAAGCAAAAAATTGGCTTCACAGCTTATGTGTCGCATTATTTGAAGAACAAGGAATTATCCTGCGTAGCGAAAGTAATTTTCAGGTAAGGCTTTTCGACGCCACAAATGTAAAGGAACCGGGAAAGACAGGAAGTTTATGGCGTATACATTACAGCGTCCAACTTCCATCTCTGACTTGTGACTTCTTTAAGCTTACCACAACAAAGGGCAAAGGGACTGGTGAATCATTTTTTCAATATTCAATAAAAAAAGATGATTACATTATAGCCGATAGAGGCTACTCGACAGCTTCCGGAATCCACCACGTTGTATCTAAACAGGCGTATGTTATGGTTAGAGTGAATACACAAAGCCTCCCTATACTTAATCTGAAATATCAGAGATTCCCACTGCTGAAAAATGTTCACACTGTAAAGAAGGCTGGAACTATAAGGTCATGGAATGTTTTGATTCCAGGACGTAAGAAGGAATATGTGGGTGGAAGGATTTGTATTATTCGCAAGAGCAATGAAGCGATAAAAATAGCGCAAGATAAGCTTTTGAAAGAGGCGAAGAAAAAGGGCCACTCAACAAAGCCCGAGACACTGGAATATGCGAAATACGTTATAGTTTTTACAAATTTTCCAGAAGATTCCTTTTCAGACTATGAGGTTCTCGATTGGTATAGAAGCAGGTGGCAGGTAGAGCTGGTTTTTAAGAGATTTAAATCTATTGCTCAACTCGGTCACCTTCCTAAGCACAGTGATGATAGCTCCAAAGCATGGCTGTATGGCAAGCTGTTTGCGGCTTTATTAACCAATAAACTAATCGAATATGCTTCTTCTATTTCCCCCTGGGGATATATCTTGGAAGAACAATCAACCTCAGAGCGCATGGCGTGAATTTAATTTTGCTTACAATCAGGTTAAGCGGGCTATTGAGCCGTACCTACCACTCGAAGATATGATTTCAGGCTGGAATGATATTGCAAAATTACTCTCTGAACGCCCGCGAAAGCGTAACTCACAGATATCACGGTTCTTTTACTATGAATAATGAGGTAGAAATAACTTAGCGCTTATGCCCCCATCGAACACGCCTTTTTAGTCAATACCATTTCGATGGCAGTCTTCATGGCCCTGGTACCTCTCTACGGATGGCTGTCTGATTGCATCGGCCGGAGAGGCATTCTGATTGCAGCGGCCTTGGGCTTCATCCTTTTCTC
>CAYSLW010000358.1:0-1790 GCA_964431955.1 uncultured Candidatus Methanoperedens sp.
TCGGAGAATTGGCATTATTCTGGAAGGTTGCTGAAGAATTTGAAGTACAAAAAAGAAAATCTTATTACCTTACCGTCAAATGGCGACCCCTATAACTCCTATAAAAACCCAAGTGGGTATTTGGAGAATCGCCATGGAAATAATCAAAGACGAGATAAAAGACCTGAAAAGTGCCTGGAAAAAAACATCTGAACAGCAGCTTTTTCACGAATTAGAAACCGAATATGGATTTCCACGAGCAACCTGCAGATCACTTGTCCAATTAATGCATGAGTTCATCGAACAAAATTATGGAAACCAGCGAGAAGACAAACAAATCATCTATCATGCAGTCGGTAAAGACGAACCGCCCGGAAAACAATTAGACAAAATAAAAATAGTATCTGTAAAGCTCACCATAACCCATCCGGAAGATGCAGATATTCTTGAAAAAAAGGGTATCAGTGGGCTCAGGCAGCACAAACTCGTAAGATTCACAACTGAAGCATACGACCAGGGTGGACTTCTTGTACAGGAAGATCTTGCATTACTCGTCAACAGCAGCCTTCGAACAATTCAACGAGACATGAAAGATCTCAGGGAACAGGAAATCGACATTCCCACACGGGGTTCAATTCAGGACATAGGACCAACAATATCCCACAAGACCAAGATCGTTGAACTTTGGCTCAAAGGCTTTGAGTACACTGAAATTGAGTTACGGACAAATCATTCTGGGCACGCAATAAAGCGTTACCTCGTTGATTTCTCAAGAATAGTCATGTTGCACGACAAAGGTTATACTGTAAACCAAATCCGTGAACTCATAGACAATTCTGAGAAAGTGATAAAAGAACATCTTGAACTCTTCAATAAATACAAAGATGAATGTAAAGACCGAATTGAACAGCTTCTCATGCCATCAAAAATAGATTTGGAAGCATCAAATAAAAAAAAGGAGATGAACCTGTGACTTCGAATATTGAAGCAAAAGGGATGGGTTCAGCCATCAAATCCCTCCTCAGTTCCGAATATAAATTCCTTGGCGGAGACAGGATCCAGGAAATGTTTGTCGAAGATGTCCAGAAACTCTTTAATAATTTTCATCGCGATGCCTGGAATATTGAAGCAGGGCAGACATTGTGGTTTGCAGTTCACAAGGATGAAAAACCAAGTTACGGCAAAACACTTCAAAAAACAAAGGTGGTTCCTGTAATCCTTTCTGTAACGCATATCGAAGATAGGGAACTGCGAGCAAACGGTTATTCGCATAAAGAAATCAGGAGGTTTAGGATTGCAAGAATTCTCAAGGAAGCGTATGCTCAGAACGGTGTGTTGACCCAAGCAGATGCTGCGGAGTTATTGGGTGTTAGTATCGGTTCAGTAAGTAAGGATATCAGGGAGTACCAGGTAGAAAATCAAGTTGTGCTTCCTTATCGAGGTACGATACATGATATCGGAAGAGCCACGACTCATAAAAAGATCATTATTGCACAATTTTTGAAAAATATCCCAACCCCAGATATTTCAAGAATTACAGGCCATACAGAAGAGGCTTGTGACAGGTATATTAAAGCTTTTAAGAGAGTGAGAACCCTGTTTGGTACAATGAATGTTCAAGAGATCGCAAGAACTCTTGAGATGAGTGAATTTCTGGTTAAGGAATATATCGCAATAATTGAAGAACATAACAAAAAGGAGGAAAAGCTTAATGATAATTGAAGTGTGTAAAAAGTGGGACGTCATATGTCGTCATTTCATATTGTATATGATTATATTTAAACTTTATGTTGATTGATATTGATTATTTT
>CAYSLW010000359.1:0-1772 GCA_964431955.1 uncultured Candidatus Methanoperedens sp.
CCGGCGCCCTCACCTACCTGCACATCACTGAGAACAGGGCGGATGTGGGGATAAGCTGAGCTTCCAGAGCACGTAGAGGCAACAATAAAGGCAGGAGTTAGGATGGTAAACTGGGATAATATTAATGTGACTTTGTCACATTCCAGAGTAAATGAATTATTTCAGACGGGATAACAGGATTAACAGGATTGTGCATAAAAATCATCCTGTAAATCCTGTTAATCCTGTCCAAATACTCATTATAAATCGCTATTTTTAAGATAGAGTACTTAGTAAAATCGAGGAATACATCGTTATACCGTCTAACTATCTAATCTGACAAAGTCAAGTTAAGCCAGGGGATTTGGAGTATGCTTTGCGGGCATTCAACCACGGCATCAGGAAGCAAGAATACGAGGAGCTATTCCAGCACCCATTCTACAAAAAGAAATTCAAATATAAGGGCGAGCTTCGATATCTCATCGTTGGAAAAGCCTATGGAAGATATATTCTGGCAATTGCCACTCATCGCAGGGGCAAGCTTAGAATATTCAGCGAACGGGAGGCGTCAGCAGAGCATAAAAGCTTTTAAAGGAGTAAGTATCAGAAATGAGTGTGGTAAAACTAAAACAATTTAAGGCAAAGAATGAGAAAGAACTTCTGGACTTAGTGACGCTGTGGCCTAAATTTGACGAGGAATGGCATAAAGGTGGAGAGTGGATAGAACCAAAAGAGAAGGCGCAAAGCAGCGCTAAACAAAAGATTGTTATAAAACGGAAAAGAGTATATAGATCACGTTAGTTTTTGATTCTATTTAAGTTTCCAATTGATTTCATAATCGGTTTGCAGCACCTCCACCATGCTCCTCAACTACACCGCCACCGGCGCCCTCACCTGCCTGCACATCACGGAGAACAGGGCTGAGGTGGGGATAAGCTGAGCATCTGAAGCTCGCAGGAGGATAATAAATTACCTTTGAGATTAGTGAATCGTTTGGTGAAGTGAATAGCATGCTCGCGGAGTGAGGTGCAATGCAGGCTTACGCAGTTGTTTTGGATATTATTATCTTTTTATCTTGTACAAAGAAGTTTACTTCTGTTCCTTCTCGTATGGAAAGGGCATCGGCTATTTCTTTGGGTATTCTGACTGCGATACTGCCTCCGAGGTTGAAGGTTTTGCGCTTGAACATATCCACAAGCATGTCGTGTTCTTTCTCATCGATCCATTCGTCCTTGCATTGAGGACAGACCTCCACAGTAACCCATACGCCTTTTTCTATCTCCTTGCGTTCTTTTCTCATCTCTGTTTCGCATAAGGGGCATTTTGTCATGTTCTATTCCTCTATTGTCAATATGTAGATTGTACCGCTTCTGACGGTGTAAATGAATCGTATCCTTGCATCTCCAATCTCGCTCTCGATAATTCCAATCTCTCCATCTTTATTTGTCTTTTTTATATGTTTACCTGTTTTCAGGTAATGTCGTACTTCATCGGTTTTCATCTGGAAACGTTCTTTTAACCGATTGGAAGCATGTATTTTGTACTTTATGGGTGCTTTATGAAAGTCGATCAAAATTATCAGTATTACTTTGATACTGATAGTATATTAATTTATCCGTGAATCGTTCTGCATTCACATTTTTAGACTGCCTCACAAGAGCTATCAGGAGATTCTATCGGCTCCTGCACGCTCGTAAACTACACCGCCGCAGGCGCCCTCACCTACCTGCACATCACTGAGAACAGGGCTGACGTGGCGATAAGCTGATTTGTAATTGTAACAAAAGATTTAA
>CAYSLW010000360.1:0-564 GCA_964431955.1 uncultured Candidatus Methanoperedens sp.
TTTCACTCAAGGTCAGACTTAGTATGAATAAGTTGGTTTTTGACGGAGCTATGCTCTTTACGCATACTGGAATCAGTGGTCCAGCTGCACTGCAGTTGTCCTCTTATTGGAGAAAAGGTGAGGCCATTTCCATAAATTTTTTCCCAGAAACGAACGTTCATGAAATTCTTATGAGTAAGCGTGAAGGCAACTCATTGTTTGAAAATATTCTGTCACAATATTTTCCAAGGCGTGTTGCTAAAATTGTATGCTCGTCACGTGGTCTCTCTGGATCGATCAATTCATGCTCCGAGAAGGATATCAAGGGCGTTGCTGAAGAATTGACGAACTGGTCAATATTGCCGATAGCGACTGATGGCTATGACAAGGCTGAAGTAACTTGCGGCGGGATTAGTACTAAAGAAATATCATCTAAAACAATGGAAGCTAGAAATGTTTCAGGGCTTTATGTGATAGGTGAGGTAATGGACGTCACCGGTCATCTTGGGGGATTCAATCTCCACTGGTCGTGGGCTTCAGGCTATGCCGCAGGGCAAAGCGTATAATCGACTGATAAATGGGTTG
>CAYSLW010000360.1:574-1770 GCA_964431955.1 uncultured Candidatus Methanoperedens sp.
AATTGTATTACAAGTAATATGCCGCTGGGGAATTTCAGTAAAAGAAGACAATAAATCACTTAAGGGGGAAAATATGAATATCGACGAAGTGAAATCGTTAGCGGATGAATATTTGCAAAATGCATGTGTTGCCGCTGGAGTATTTAACGAGATGAATCAGGAGGAGACTGACCGGATTGTTAGGGCCGTTTATTTGGCGGCGCTTGATAACAGGGTTCGTTTGGCAAAAATGGCTCATGATGAAACCGGAATTGGAGTCTGGCAACACAAGGCGGTAAAAAACTTTATAGCTACCCAGCTTGTTTATGACGATATAAAAAATGAGAAGACGGTTGGTGTGATATCAAGTGATGAGAGTACCGGAATTACCAAAATAGCTCAACCTCTTGGCCCTATCGTTGCGGTGATTCCAGTGACCAACCCGACCTCAACGGTTATTTTTAAAATCCTGATTTCAATGAAAACCAGAAATCCAATAATAATAAGCCCTCACATGAATGCATTTAAGAGTTCTGTTGAGGCTGCCAGAATATGTTATGATGCTGCGCTTGAGGCAGGGGCTCCGGATGATTGCATTCAATGGGTTTCGGAATTTTCCCGCGAATTGACGCAGGCGTTGATGTCGCATCCAAAAACGTCGCTGCTTTTGGCCACAGGGGGTCCGAGTCTTGTTAAGGCGGCGTATAGTTCAGGAACGCCCGCAATTGGTGTCGGTTCGGGAAATGTGCCGGTATATATAGAAAGAAGTGCGGATGTCCCGTTTGCAGTACAAAGCATTTTGAGTTCAAAAACATTTGATAATGGAACTGTCTGTGCCAGTGAACAGGCCATAGTGGTCGAAAAAGAAATGGATGATTTTGTTAAAAGTGAGTTGCAGAAGGTCGGTGGTTACTTTCTGTCCGGAGATGAAATCCAGCAAATCGAAAAGATTGCTATTGATCCTGCAAGCAATCTGATGAGTCCTAAGATTGTCGGCAAATCGGCAATGGTGCTGGCTCAAATGGCTGGACTAGACGTTCCGATAAATACGCAGTTGCTTATTGCTACGCAGGAGAAAGTTGGTCATGAATATCCGCTCTCGGGGGAGATACTGGCGCCGATCATTGCTTATTATGTTGCGGATGATTTTGATTCTGCTCTAAAGATCTGTATAGACTTAAATTACCGCGGTGGTATTGGCCACACAGCCAGCATAT
>CAYSLW010000361.1:0-1761 GCA_964431955.1 uncultured Candidatus Methanoperedens sp.
TTATCAAATCCTTTTTAGACAGGGATCGCCGCGTTAAGTATCACGAGCACAACAAAAATAGAGGAATTGCCGCAGCTTATAACACCGGAATCAAGGCGAGTACCGGAAGATATGTCGCTTTTCAGGAACAAGACGATATCTCGCTGCCTCATAGGTTAGAAAAACAGATCATGATTCTCTCTACATATGACGTTCCATTCGTGACATCTATGGTGTGTTGGATAAACGAATTGGGGAAGGTATTTAAGTATTGGCCTGATGATATGGAAGATGATGTTGAAATATTTCAACCGGGCCGGGAACTATTTGAACGAATACTGAAATTTCAGACAATCTTTCCGAATGCATCAACAATGATAGACAGAGACAGACTACTACCAGAAGACTTGATATTTGATAAATATTTTAAAACTAGTGGTCAGGATTGGGATTTTCATCTCCGCTTAGTAAGTAAATACAAAATGTGTCGGATAAAGGAACCATTGCTCTATATGCGTCGAGGTGAAACACATGATTCTTCAACCTCCAATAAACCAAAAACATTCCTTGACAATCGAAAAGTTTTAAGAAAGCACCTTAAGATAAGAACAAGGTACCTTTTTAGGGACGTGTTTTTACTTCTCGAAGCTTGGTCATATGAGCTTTTGATTGAGGCAAGGCATATCCGAGGACCGTTGGGTATTATAAAGGGGATGTTAGGCTTGCTTCTCTGGCCACTAAATAAGAAGGCATGGTTATCACTTCTAAACCTGACCAGATCGTTGTTACTCAAGTGAACGGAGTATTTGTTGACGAACTACTAAGAGGAGCCATTTCCGTACCAGTTGATCAATGCTACTATGAAAGCTAAAAGTGAAGAATCTGAAACGATATACAATATGCAGGAAACGCAGACTGGAGTCGGGTTGTTAGACTATACCGGTGAGAGAATGATTCCCGAAAAGACTCCACCCGGGTGCTTCTGGGAGCACATTCTCCGCTACCGGTTTGCAGCAACTTTCATCAGCAATAAACGGGTCTTAGATATTGCATGTGGCGAAGGCTACGGCGCAGCCGGCTTGCTGAAGGCAGGTGCGAAGAGTGTAGTGGGGGTCGATATTTCAAAGAAAATATGTGAGCATGCGCGCAAGAAATATGAGATAGATGTGAGACAGGGCAGTACTCATGCCATTCCATTGCCGAACCGGTCAGTCGATGTAATAGTCTCCTTCGAAACAATTGAACACATTAAAATGCCAGAGGATTTCCTTGATGAATGTTTGCGCGTCCTCAGGCCAAATGGCTTTTTGATAATATCAACTCCCAACAGAGACGTTACCGAGGAACGTCGCAAAAAACCGAACCCTTTCCACCATGCAGAATTGATTGAAACCGAATTTATTGCGCTGCTTCAACCACGGTTCAGACAATTCCGCCTCTATACACAAACGCCATTTACTGCAGGTTGGTGGAGCCTACGTTCATTTTTAGCCATAAAAACTCCCTGGGCTCAAATCAGAGGCTTCTGGCGAACCAGAGCATTAATCCAAACGCTGTTTTGTTCCGAGATCAGTACTGGAGTAAAAGCGGAATACCAACGAGCCCCGGAATACCTGATAGCCCAAAAAAATCGGTTGTTGAGCGGGGCATTCAATCCTTTTGCCATACGCAAACACTCTCCTCTGACCAATGAGCGGCCACTCTATTTTATTGCAGTAGCTAAGCTATAGCCTTAATAATAACGACTGTAATGAGTCATAAGGATTCCGAACAAACAAAACT
>CAYSLW010000362.1:0-1722 GCA_964431955.1 uncultured Candidatus Methanoperedens sp.
TATCCTCCCCGAACATCTTTTCTATATCCTCATCAAGCCGCCTCTCCATAGTCTTCTCTGTCGCATCCTTATAGAGAGGAATGATGCCATCTTTATCATTTTTAAGCTGCTCAAGGATGAAATAAGTAAGGAGATTCTCAACCTCTCCCTTGAGGTCTTTGGAATTGATGATATCAAGCTCAGCACGCATGGCAGCTACCGAGACGGGATTTATCTGCATCTGGACTGCAATTTCCTCGATGGTGTTGCCTCCTTCGTACAGTTCTGTTAGCTTCTCTCCCATCTCGTTGAGCTTTTCTGGCGTGAGTTTAACCCTCTGAAGGCTTTTGATATATTCTTTAGCTTCTGGAAGCATATCTTCTGGAATGAGTTCAAACCCTTCCACTACAGGGAAATAGCCTGCTGGTGTGCCCTGTTCTCTCAGTATTTGCTCAAGGTCGGCGCCGTCTATCTCGTAGAGGTTGAATACCTCTTTGTCTATCATGGCTTCGTAAGTGTGAAGGTTCACCTGTTGGGATTCAGCAAAAGAAAGATAGGTTTTGTAGTATTTTTCGAGATTACTTGACATTATGTTGCACCTTCATACTGTTTTTAGCTAGCTCATTACTAGCTCAAAATTTGATTTTCGTGAGCTAGTAAATCTCTGAAGCCTAATCGGGTTTGTTGATTCCTGATTTCCATATATATGTATATTCTTCAGTGTGGTTTTACCTATTCAGGGCATATCATTGGATAATACCCATTTCTCAAGATCATCTGTGAAAAATAATATCTCACGAAGCATTTCAACTAATTGTCCCAAGCCATCTTTATTAATTAAATGCCTTTTATGAGCCAGCCTCAAAATTCCGAGAGTTCCAATTATATCCACTCCAAGTTCTTTAGCTATTTTTCTTGGTTTGAGGTCATCTGTTGCAATCAAACATTTTTTAGAGATACCGATCGCGATTGTATATCGTTCTCCCGGACCCAGGGTTGCAGGCAAATTATTTGCAAACTCAATTTCAGCTTTTGTGGGCTTTATTACTTTAATCAGACCTTCGTCAATGCAATTTATAATTCTATCCACTCTTTCTGATTTTTTGGCTTTCACCACACCTTCATAATATACACTTTCAGATATAATCGTCTCTCCGAATAATTTAGAGGGTATATCGAGCCTATAGATATGCGCAAAAGCTGAAAGAGCGGTATTATCCAGTATGATCATTTCAGATATTTCTTAGCCGAACTTTCTTCTTCTTTTGCCTCAGATATGCCAAGCAGCGAGTATATCTTCATTTTTCTCTTTTTCAGTTCTTCTATAAAATCCTCAAAAGCCAAATCAGCGAGTTCTGCAGCTTTTCCCGCAGAGATCTCTCCTTCCCGGTATAATTCGGTGGCGATGAGGATTCTGCTCTCTTTTTCAATACTCTTATGCGCTCCTATGATGCTTTTTAGGTCATAAGGGAGTTCTATGGTTACACTTGACAAATTTTCACCTCTGAGCTATAACACGTTACTATAATATAAAAAATCAATCTGAATCACCCACCAGCGCATCATACTCCTCCTCTGAAATGTATTCCCCCACCATCGTTATCCCGTGCCCCAGATGCTTGGGCTCCTGATATCGTGTTATCCTGCCGAGCACAAATACCATCATCTTCTTGTTATCCCTGCCGCTGGAATATTCCCGCAGTTCATTCTCTGTCAGGAACAGGCTGCTGCCGTATGCTGCAA
>CAYSLW010000363.1:0-1722 GCA_964431955.1 uncultured Candidatus Methanoperedens sp.
ATCGCTCACATAGCAAAAGCTCCGGGTCTGCGAACCATCCCCATAAACCGTGATGCTTTCACCGCGCAGTGCCTGCATATCCTGTCCTGATTATGAATATTTTCATAAGTTCATCCTGTATGGGTTCTTTAGTAATATACTCTTTACTCCCTGGAAATAACTCCATATCAAAACGATTGGCAATGCCGCAAGCGCCGGCTGTTTGGTAAATACAGCAAGTCCAAGAATAATTCCAAACGGCAGCATGCTTTTGCCGTTTTTATAAGCGCGCACACAAAGCGCAATCGCAAGCGTCATAAGCGCTGTTATCAGAGGGTCTGTCTGCGCCCTTCCAAACCACATGATGTTCCAGGGAATAAAGATGAAGATGATGGCTGCTATGCTTGCAGTTTTTTCATCGTATCCTTTGCCAGCAAATAAACACCCAGAACAGCAATAACTTCTGATAGTATAGTATGGAAACCAGACGAGCGCTGATATCGGAGACGCCGAATATCTTGAAAGATGCATATACTGCATAAGAAAACATCGGAGAAGCCGAGGAAAAAACCCCTCCACCCGGGTATGCTATTTGCTCCCACAGCGAGCCTGAAAAATAGTTTTTGGCGATGAAGATAACTATTACTGCTATCAGCCATCTTTTTTTCATGTTGTTTCATCCGGTTTATATAGATTCTTTCTCACTCAGCAGTTAAAATTCTGATGCAAATCCGTGATGTATTATCTGGGTTATACCAAAGACACTCTATCTACCCTTCTTTGCCGTTCCAGTTCAGGATTATGAAGGAGACTTTTGGATAATTCATTTTAATTCCCTTCAAATATTTCTCTTTCAACCTCTCTGTTTACTTCAAGATTATCAGCTTCTTTAATTCTTTCAAGTATCTGCCTGACTTCTTCCTTGCTCTTCATTTTCCTTTTCCACAGAGCCTTTAAAATTGCCTGCAAAGAAATAACAGAAACTCCTTCACTCTTTGCAAATTCCCTTGCTTTAATATCATTTGTTGCAAATATACATTTTTCTATCTTACAGTAAGCGATACCCTCAAGTTCCCCCTTTCCCAAGCTCAGGTATTCTCGAAATCTTGCATATTCTTCTATCGTTTCATTGCTTAAAGGCACTGTTTTTATCGTTTGCAGCACTTTAAATGGAAACGTATATCCATACTCTAAGGGAGCAGAGATTTCATCCCTTATCCTGGGTGTTATCACCGCTTTCTCACCAAAAAGACGCTTGAGTAGGTCAACAGCATCTATCTTGGCAAACATGCTCAGAATATCGGTATCAAAAACTATCATCAGACTCAGACCGCTTCTAAAATTCTCTCTACTTCTTCATCAACTTCTTCAACAGGAATGCTTGGAACCTTGACTTTAAGCCCCTTCTCCTTCAACAATTCTTTAAAATCTTCTATGTTCAGTCCACAAATCTCAGCAGCTCTGGACAGAGATACTTCCCTTTTTTTATACAATTCTATTGCCATATCTCTTTTCAACTCTGGCTTAGCCCTGATAAGAGCACGCAAGGCATCATCTATGAGCTCCTTCTTACTTGGATACTTTCCCATACCAACCAATATTTCATCCAATCTGCTCAACATGGTTTTCATAACTGTCCCTATATAGATTATCTTTACTTATTAGATTTACTCATAATTTTCTTAAAAGCCCTTTACAATTTTCCTGCCGCAGCAGGCGCACATGCTAAGAATCGTCGAAGAC
>CAYSLW010000364.1:0-1716 GCA_964431955.1 uncultured Candidatus Methanoperedens sp.
CACGTACGGTTCTGAGAAGAGGGGGAGGGAGCAATCTCTCCTTCTTATTCGGCTCTCCGGGAGTTCGTATCAAGTTTGTTTCAGTTCGCTGTTTACATCATACCAGAATTTCAAGATGGAAGATCTCGGCGACTTTGATGTATGTGATAAGAGGAATGGCGCTAATAGTGGATGCTATTGCAAAGGTAAGTTAACAGGATTCACTGGATAAATATGCTGTCCATCCTCAGAAATCTTTTGATTGGAAAGTGTTTGTTCTTGATAAATAAAGCTAACTCCACTTGCTTTATACTCCACAAAAGAGCGCCGTCTCCGACGGTGTTTTGCATGTGCGCCTGCTGCAGCAGGGAGAGGCGCTGCTGTTCGCTTCGCTCTCAGCAGGTTGTTTTTGCTAAGAAGAAGAGAAATAGTAAAGTACTTTAAGGATATTCTAAGCTAAATGGCACAAATGAAGCTACTGATAACAGGAGGATTGGGACAGATAGGTTCATATTTAGCAGAGCAGCTTTCAGAAAATAACGAAATTACCATTCTGGTAACTTTTCTAACAGTTTAAGTAATATTAAATTCCCTGCAAATATCAAGATAATAAAAGGAGACATACGCAACCAGAAGATCGTTAATGAGCTTGCCAGTAAGGCGAATACAATAATTCATACAGCAGCCCAGACGAGTGTCAATAAGTCAATAGAAGATCCGGTCTATGATGCAGATAACAACATCAACGGGACGTTAAACCTTCTTGAGGCAGCCAGAAGATCGGACATCGGGCGTTTCATATATATAAGCTCTGCCGCCGTGTACGGCGACCCGATAACCCTTCCGGTCAATGAAGAACATCCCACCAACCCGCTTTCACCTTATGGACTGAGCAAACTTACAGGCGAGAAATATGCGAGGCTTTACTACAATCTCTACGGGCTTCCGACGGTTTGTTTACGCCCTTTCAATATTTTCAGCCCCCGGCAGAATCCAGAGAGTTCTTATTCCGGTGTGATAACGAAGTTTATTGAAAGGATAAGGAATAGCCAGAATCCTGTGATCTTGGGGGATGGGAATCATACAAGGGATTTTGGTATCCTCTTCATAAGATGAGGTATCGAACAACTGTGATTTGTCCCATTTTTTCACAGTATCAACACAATCACTAATTATTATATTTTCCAATAAAGTTGATGTGTTGCCAGAAAGCAGAATACATGGTCACACCATCCAATTTCTTTTCAATCTCTATCCAAAAATGGGTCGTGTCCCCCTATCATTGAACAGGTATTCTAAACATTAGCAGTTCCCCCAGTGTCCAGATGTGATCAGTAAGTCCTTTAGCCATCATAGGTGTTCTCTGTTTCCATTTTCGTTTTCCATCGGTTTCAGGGACTCTCAGCGATATATGCAGTTTGACGAAGTTATACCATGCTTGTATGAAATCTACATATTTACTGTGTATTCGTCTCTTCTTGCTAAAGTTCATTGTTTTTCGTATAAATCTTGCCAAAGAATTTCGTATAGTAAGATTCAGTGTCCACAAGTGGAACATTTGAATAAAGACGTTTCATTTTGTCCATATGCTTCCTTAAAAACTATGTTTCCCAGTCCAGCTTTTCCGTAATCTGGACATTTCTCATTCCAACACCAGAATTCTGATGTATTTATTGATTGCATCCTGAAATTTTTTGGGGCTTTTCACATAAGTTCGATATCGCATCCCATAAACCA
>CAYSLW010000365.1:0-1712 GCA_964431955.1 uncultured Candidatus Methanoperedens sp.
GATGGAAATCAAGAAATAATGTATTAATATCAAATATCGTTGATTTATTTCTTAACATTTAAATTGTTCGCAGGAAGAAAATGGACAGCAAATTTAAAGACCTCGTTGATGGGTTGCAACAAAAGTATGAAGCGCTTATCGGTATGACTCCGGTAGCAATTGCCACTGCTCCAAGAGACACACCAAAGGGTGGAGTTTATCTCTTCTCGGAAGGTGGCCGGAATCTATATGCTGGGCGGACCAAAAGATTGATTCGAGACAGACTGAAAGACCACGTCAGCACTGCCGATGATTGCCCATTTGCTTGGCGTCTTGCAAGAGCACGAATGGGGAAAAAAGCAACATACAAGATCAAAGGGTCGCGAAAGGAACTTCTTAAAGATCCTGCATTCAAAGCAGAATACGAGAAATCCAAAGCCCGAATCAAAAAAATGCAGATTCGATATGTTGGCGAAGACGATCCTCTCAAACAGGCACTGTTAGAAATCTATGTGGCTTTTGTATCTAAAGCTGAACACAATGATTTTGATACGCATTGAAAAAAACTGCGAACAAATCACTGGAGAGGGGCCAGCTATATCTTGCCGCTTTTGAAAGGTTTCTCAAAGATGAAGTTTGTGGTTGTTAACAGGGCCTGAGGTAGTCCACCGCTGGCCCCTCAGTTCCACATTATGCGCATATAAGAAAGGAATATCCATGATAGGCAAATTTATTGAAAAATGGAAAATGCTGAAAGCAGTTAAAATAATTCAAAAGGAGCCTATCTATCTTGCAGCCATACAAGCAGGACAAACTTACTTAACTGATGACTCCCAAGGCATAGGAAAATACGCATCAAAGGAACTCAAGCAGAAGTTAGCAGAAGAAATTATAGCAGAGGTTAACGAAGTCATTTTGGCTCCTAACCAGCTCAAGGCGAATCGTGAGAAACTTGCTGCTTACACTCTTCAAATGGCTAAATATCAGGTATTAATTTTGCCAGGGAAAATGAAGACGATGCAACAAGGCTAAGGGATAAACCTGGAATCACCGGTGAATTAAAATCACATATTAAAAAAATTGCAGAAGAAGATAAGGAAATAAAAGAGTTAGCTTGGGGCTTAGACGATCCTTCCGATAAAGACATCTACGAAGCATGCCTGTTTCGGTACTGGTTGTTTCACCTAAAAGCCCATGTATTTCAAACTATACGTATAGCCCTCAATGATACCCACCATGATCCAGAAAAGGACTGGTATAGGGAATTTGTGGCAGCAATGTGTGCATGGGAGGAGCACAATTATAGAAAGCTTATCGGTTTGCCTGATGCCCTCGAAAAGGATGATGGTATGGGTGGCCTTGAGGCTCTTAAGTACTCAACATTCATGGATATTGTCCTTAGTGGGGCGAAATACCCCAACTTTGAGTGGAAAGAGGCCTACAAAGATGAAAAGTAAAGGAAGCCAGCGCATAATCGGGTAAGGGGGAGTTTCTCTCCCCCTTACCCTACAACACCACGGCTTGCGGGTCCGCACCGGGCGTTTCACAAAGCTTATCGGGCCGTAGCCGGATAATGAATGTTAACCCAAAGTTCCTTAATGGAGATTAACCCCTGTTTCTTCAACCACTGATTCGTCATGCCGGCTTGTGTTGCTAAAGGGAGGGAAATAGTGTCAAATCTTGATTAGCACATTAATTTGACACCGGTATGACATAAAAATGAGTGAAAAACG
>CAYSLW010000366.1:0-1712 GCA_964431955.1 uncultured Candidatus Methanoperedens sp.
TTTTGAAATTGATCTTCCGGGCTTTGAAAAGTGTATGGAAGAACAAAGAAATCGCGCAAGGAGTGCGTGGAAGGGATCTGGAGAGATCTGTGTCGATGAGGTTTATAAGAAACTGGGCAAGGAAGGGATTAAGTGCTCGTTTGTCGGGTATAATGAACTAAGTCAGAAGGCAAACGTTACTGCCCTCATTAAAGATGGCAAGAGGGTTGTTGCAGTTTCAGAAGGTGATAAAATTGGTCTGATCGTTGACACCACACCATTTTACGGCGAGTCCGGTGGCCAAGTTGGCGACTCCGGTATTGCCGTGTCTCAAGGTGTTGAGTTTATCATTGAGACGGCTAAAAAACCGTTGCAGGACGTCATCGTGCACTATGGCAGAGTTGTTAAGGGAACTCTGAAAATTGGTGATGAGTTGACGCTTGCTGTGGATGCAGAGAAAAGGGCTGACATCACCAAAAATCATACCGCAACGCACATTCTTCACCATGCCTTGAGAGAAACTTTGGGCGAACATGTTAAGCAGTCTGGGTCGCTTGTTACAGAGGATAGATTACGATTTGATTACTCCCATTTTGCCGCACTAACCAAAGATGAGCTGGAAGAAATAGAAAAAAATGCCAACCGGGTAGTCAGGTCCAATTTGCAAGTTTCAATAGAAGAACTGCCATACAAAAATGCTATTGATCGTGGTGCCATGGCATTTTTTGGAGATAAATATGGCGACGTCGTTCGCACTGTGAGCGTTGGTGATTATTCATGTGAACTATGCGGTGGTGCGCACGTTGGTATGACAGGCGAGATAGGAATGATTAAGATACTTAGTGAATCGAGTGTTGCGGCTGGCATTAGAAGGCTTGAAGCGGTTACCGGCCGGGGAGTTGGAGCCTACATAAAAAAGATTAGTGATGAGAGGAAGATGATTGCCGATATGCTTTTCCGAAGATGATCTTCCTGCCAAAGTTGAAAAGTCTTTAGCAGAGAATAAAAAGTTACAGAGAGAAATCGAGAAATTAAAGGCCGAACTCTATTCCGGAAAAACCGTGGATGTCGATTCTGAGTCTGATACAGTTGGAGAAATAAAAGTTCTCGCCAAGTTTGTTGAAGGCGTCGACCCAAAAGAACTGAGGGCTCTGTCTGATAATTTAAAGACAAAGGTCGGTTCGGGTATTGTTATGTTAGTGACTGAATCTGAATCAAAGACCTCTTTGCTGATATCGATCACAAAGGATATTGCCGGGAAGTATAATGCCGACGAAATAATAAAAAAGGTTGTCCAACCGATAGAGGGAACCGGAGGCGGCAGGGCGGACATGGCTCAGGGCGGAGCCCCAGAAGTTGGCAAGTTTGAAACACTCAAAAAAACGCTGATAGCTATTATAAACGGGATGTGATTTTTTGAGAAATATTATGAAAAAAATGCGTCGATCTCTGATAGTGATTATTCTCTTGTTGTTCCCTTTAAATGTATTAGCAAAAGATTTTATTCCAAACGGTCCGCTGGTTTCACGGACACAAAATCCAATATATCTGATGACACTGGGGCAGACTCCAACCCGCGCCGCTGTGAACAATAAAGGTGAATATTCTTTCTGGCTTAATACAGACTATTCAAACATGTTTGATTTGGGGCAGAATGGAAATAATCAACTTTATCTGGATATGGAGCTTGCGCGTGTTGCGCTGAATTTTGACTGGGGCGTTGGCGATGATAT
>CAYSLW010000367.1:0-1704 GCA_964431955.1 uncultured Candidatus Methanoperedens sp.
CTGTTTCAATTCTGAATTTTTCGAATGAGGAGGGGTCAGATGATTGCTTTAAATACCTATTAAAGAAGATTGCAACAATCTTCTTTTTTAAATCTTCTTCAAAGTATCGCTGTACTTCTGATTTTTCAACTTCTCTATTTAGTCTCCCAATGAAGATAATTTCATGTGCTACCCCGATATGCTTAACCAAAATCACATTTATCTGTTCTAACTCATTAGGGATACCATTCTTTGGATCGAGAATAATAGTTCCATTTGTATATTTGACAGGAACCCACGGATAATGTGTTCCTCCAAAAGTTATTGTATTACCAGTAAGTTTTTCGAAATTTTCATCTAACAAGGAAGATTTTTCTACATCAATAAAATCAACTATACAAATAGCTTCTATATTATCAGAGATATCTTTAACAATTAATAAATCATCATCATTTTCCATATTAATCTGTTATATATTTTTTCTAAATATACGCCCTTCTTACCCTGTCCTTATGCTCGTTATACTTCTTCCGAAAAGCCGGGTCGTCCTTCATCTTCTCGACCTGACCTTTAAGCTTCTCCTCAAGCTCTGCCTGTTTACTCGAAAGGAATTCCCTGCACAGCAGGCTCGATGAATCAGAAGAATATGTCTGTATCCCTGCCATTACTATCGAAGGCTTATTTCTCTGCGGCGTCACATTCCCGAAAGGCACAGGCGAACCCTGTTTCATGATCTTTTCAAGCTCCTCGTCCATTCTCGCTATCCTCATCCCAACAGCGACCATTTCTCCTGCTGTGACTTCTTCAGATCTTATCTGCCATAGGTTCCTGTCGCCTGCAATAAAAGTATTATAATATTCACGGTCCATGCCCTGGAGCACGCGCCAGCTTGATTTGTTCTTGCTCTTATCGTATTTTTCTTTCAGATCCCCCACAAGGGTGCTGACGCTCGTTATTGCCATCAGGCAAACATCCCTTTTGGCGGCTCCGATCTTTTCCCGACCGCTTCTGCGAATGCTTCCTCAAATTGCCTGGCTGTAACTTTTCCGCCTGTAAGTATGGCTTTATGGAGTGCGTTCTTGAGCAGCTTTTCCACGATGTCGCGTCCTGAGAAACCAGTCGTCTTTTTTGCGATATTTTGAAGATTGACATCCTTTTCAAGTTTTAACGGGAAGGTGCGCGTATATGTCTGCAATATCTTATACCTCTCTTCCATGGTAGGCAGAGTAAACTCGATCTCTTCTTCAAAACGGCTTCGGACAGCGGGATCAAGCGCCATTATCATATTCGTGGCAGCTATTGTGCAGATTCCATCCCTCTCATCTATTCCGTCCATCTCGGTAAGTATCGCATTGACGATCTCGGATACATCCCCTCTTATTTCCTGGAAGCTCCTGTTAAGTGCGACAGCATCGAATTCATCGATAAATATAATACATGGTGCAAGCTCCTCAGCCTTCTCATAAAGCTGGTGTATCTGGCGAGCGCCATCACCCACGAATTCTCCGATAAGCTTTGTGGCTTTCACTGCCAGCAGCGGTACTTCCACGGAATTCGCAAGCGCCTTTGCCATCATGGTCTTTCCAGTGCCTGAAGGTCCATGGAACAGTATGTTCTTTGGAGCCCATTTTCCGAACTTTAGCGGATTGGAGAGGAATTTTTCAATAAGCTTGCATTTCTTTTTTGCTTTTTGCTGCCCGATAATGTTCTTAAATGAGGTATCGG
>CAYSLW010000368.1:0-1696 GCA_964431955.1 uncultured Candidatus Methanoperedens sp.
TAGCGCATCAATGCAATATAAATAATAACAGGGGCAAGTTTTTTAAAAGGATCACGCCTGCTGATCTTAAAAAATATCAGAATGCAGAGAGGAGGTGGGCAGAGGAAAAGGACAGGCTGCCTTATCCGAAGAGTGAAATTCCAGACGGACAAGAAACACATAGGTTGTTAGAACATCACTATGCATATTGGCATCAGATGTTTAACTCCAGGCAGTTGTTGTGCCTGAGTACGCTGTTGAAGGCTATTGGAGATGAAGAAGATCAGGTCTTGAAGGAGATGTTGTTAAGTACATTTTTTCAAGCATTGAGGAATAATTGTATGTTCTGTTTCTACAATGCAAGTCGGTCAGAACTGGAGCCTCTTTTTTCTAGAAAGGATTATGCGCCACCAGCAACATCATGTGAAAACAATGTGTTTGGAGACAAGTACGGCAGAGGTACTTTCAGAAGCGTGATTTCCAAAATTATAAAAGGAAAAGATTTTTGCTGGAAGCCAGTCGATAGAAGGCATATTGCTTTAAAGAACAATAAAGCTAACCTGGAGGATGTCGAATCAAATGAAATTATAAAAATAGACAATTCATCAGATTCGCTCTTTTGCATGAATTCGTTGAATC
Organism: uncultured Candidatus Methanoperedens sp.; assembly: GCA_964431955.1. GTDB lineage: Archaea > Halobacteriota > Methanosarcinia > Methanosarcinales > Methanoperedenaceae > Methanoperedens. Next base: position 619 of record CAYSLW010000368.1, read on the forward strand.
TTTCAGAAAAACATATTTCTCAAATCGATCTAATTATTACAGACCCACCTTATGCGGATAACGTAAATTATTCAGAGCTGGCTGACTTCTTTTATGTCTGGCTACGAGTACTTTTAGGAAAAACTTACTCCGCCTTTGCCCCTGATCACACACCAAAAGCTGAAGAAATTATTGAGCATCGCTTGCGTGGCAAGTCATTGGAAGACTTTCAAAATGGCCTTAGCGATGTGTTTGAGAAATCAGGTAATTTCTTAAAAGAAGGTGGTTTACTGATATTCACATACCATCATGAAGCTAATGAAGCCTGGCACGCTGTATTAGAGGCCATTTTTCGAGCAGGATTTTTCTTAGAAGCTGTTTATCCATACGAATCCGACGCTCGGAAAAGTGGCTCGATGGGCGCACAAAAGATTGCCTATGATATTATTCATGTCTGCAAGAAGAGAAATGGGAAAACAAATACGAAGCAGCGATCATGGGCGGGGGTCAGAGATGAAATCCGGAAAAAGGCCCGTGTGGAAATCAAAATGATAGAATCGGGTAGATATGGCAGCGATAAGTTAGCAGGTGCTGACGTCAACATAATCCTTATCGGTAAGTGTCTTGAACTTTACAGCAGACATTATGGAATGATCGTGGATTATAAAGGCGAAGTTGTGCCTCTTGGTGAAGCGCTTACATCAATCCGCATGATGGTGGAGCAGATCGTCACCACTCAGCAACCTCTTCCTTCGGAACTCGAGCATATTGACCCTGTCAGTTATATATACCTCACCTGTCTTTGTGACAGAAAAGAGATCAATAGCGATGAAGTGCACAAGACTACCAGGGGAATTATGGAGCCAGAGGTTCTGATTAAGGCCGGTGTCATGAGAAAGGGCCGGGCCAAGCGAGGCAGAACTTACGAGGTAAAGCTTCCGGTTGAACGATATAAAGATTTGACGAAATTGTTTAAAAGCAAATCAAAGACATTAGACCAGCTTTTGCTTTTTCCTGAATTTGAGGAGGCCAGATTTGATAATATAGCCCTGGTTAATGTCCTTCATTACCTGATGGGTCTTGCCGAAGCAGGCGAAAA
>CAYSLW010000369.1:0-1684 GCA_964431955.1 uncultured Candidatus Methanoperedens sp.
CACCAGTTTTTTATTATAAGGGAGGCTGCTGCCGTGGCCCAGCAGCAGTATTCCGAATTTCTCCATAGTCTATCACCATCTTTAGTTTAGTTCGAATGTTTTTAAATAATCATAGCATTAGATAAACCTTTTGCTACAATTGTTAAGATTAAGTAACACGAATAGTAACGTTTATATTACATAACGATTTATTGCTAAACAAATGCTGCGAAAAATCATTGTAATTGTGCTATGCAGTTTGCTGGTGTTTGCGGTGTGGAATTCGCAAAGAAGTGTAACCCTGTATGAGGAAAGCTTTGAGGGCGGCAATCTTAAAGGAGATATTATCAAAAATGGTAAGGAACTGGTATTGAATGCAGGAAGTAAAGGCGGGGGCGAATGGAACAAAAGCATTGTTCTTGCGCCTGAAAAAATCGCATGGGAGTGGGAAGGGGGAGAAAAAGATTTCCAGCTCTGGCTCAGGCTTTCATTCAATAACCATAAGTCACTTTACTATGTTGCTGATGGGAGCATGAATCCGCCTTATGAGGGCGAGTATTTCATGGATGAAGAAGGCAGAAGGAGATTTTCGCCTGCGGCGGTAATTTCAGGGATTGCTCCCGGCAGGGTGGAGAGGAATATTAACGAGGATTTTAGAGCTTGCTGCGGCTCTGCTGATGGTTTGAAAATTACAGGCATAGCCGTGGGCATGGCTGATGATAGTATCGAACATGAAAATGTATTGAAAATTTATAATATAAAAATATTCAGGTGAGGAAAATGAAAAATATAATTTTAGCGGTTCTGGTCTTGGTGTTTTTCTCTGGCTGCACAGCGCCAAAAAGTGAAATTCAACCATCTGAGGTCCAACCCACTTCTTTGAATGTCAGCGAAAGTAAGGAAATAGCGATAGAATCGGTTATTTTTACGAGAACTGGGGTTGCTATAACCACTGATGAAGCGATTTCAACAGCAGCGATTACAATATCAGGTAACGGAACTACTGCGAAGAAAAGCGTTGACAATTCCAACAGTTTTGTTCTTGATATGCAGTGGATTCCTGATGCTCGCTATAACATCGAGATAGCGTCGAAAGAAGGAGACGTTTCATATACCACATATTCCCCCAGCCGCGCTTCGCCTCTGTTGATTGGCGAAGCAAAACTGGAAGATATAACGCCTGAGAATATTTCGCAGGGGTGGAGCAATGTTAAGGGCAGCGTAAAATTCTCTCCGGATGGCAAATTTGTAGCACTTGGTTCAGACACGGGTTTCATTCGTATTCTTGACCTCCAGGGGAATGAAGTCTGGGAGAAAAAAATAGCAGGAAATATCAGCAGCCTGGCTTTTTCTCTGGATAACAGGCAGTTATTTGTCGGAGATAGAAGTCCTGATGCCTACATTTATTCATTCGATGCCAAAAGCGGCGAAGAGCTGTGGAAATACAGGACAGCGGAGGATATAGGAACGGATGATAAATACAAACCTGCTGTTTACGGGATAAAAGTCACGGATAGCTCATTATACGCAGCAGCCAGCAGGTACTGGAAGAAGGAAAAATATAGCTTAGCCTCCCGAATCTACAGGTTTGATTTAAATGGCAACCTGCTGTGGAAGCTGCCTGCTTCTAAGAATTATGACCTGAGCATAAACTGGCTGGATGCAGGTAAGGATGGAAAGACGGTAGTATTTGCCACAGGTGATT
>CAYSLW010000370.1:0-1680 GCA_964431955.1 uncultured Candidatus Methanoperedens sp.
TATGAATGATGCGATTATAAATTTACCCCAACATGTCTGTGGACATTAACACTAGCTTTTCTCATAAAAAATCCATCTCCCAATCTCGACAGAAAATTATTGCATATGAGCCAAAAACTGCGCCGCCCCAAGCACACCGCCCCCATGGTGCGGAACAAACCCACATCCGTCTGCGGGCAGACGGCGTACTCAGTGCGGGCGGCTGGGCGACAGTCCTGCGCTCCAGCAGGTGACGGACACTCACGGAGAATATGAAGCCCTCATCGGCGCATTAATATGTTATTAAAATGCGCCTATGCTTTGCGGTCTTTGCGTTCTTTGCGGTGAATGTTTCATGTTGGTTGCTTCGGATTCCGCGATGCGCCACCACTGTTGAAACATATAATTCAAGCAATTAATATCCGGCGCCCGTCAACGAATTCCCCGCCCTCGCCGCGCAATTTTTCAGGGAAGATTACTGCGAAGCCATAGAGAGCACCGAGGACACAGAGAAAAACCAACCTCGTCTCTGTGAACTCTGTGTACTCCGTGGTTGATTTTCTTTTTTGGTAAATCCTGTTATCCTGTCGAATCGCTGGCTGGAAACTCATCTGTAGTGTCCCAAGGACTTCGAAAGATGTAAAAAAGTTAAGTTGCATGGGGAAAAATTAAACTGTTCAGGTTCATAATAAGCAAAGGTAATATTATTATGAACAAAGCAACTTCCAGAGAAAATATTAAACCCGGAGCAAGTGTAGGGATCGTCTTAAAGCAAGATCAGAGGAGTGGCAAAATAACCCGGGGTATTGTGAAAAGGATCTTAACAAATTCTTCAAATCATCCACATGGAATAAAGGTTGAATTAGAAGATGGTCGGGTCGGAAGAGTTAAGGAGATACATTCATGATCATCCCTCTTTGCCAATCATTGATTATCTTGGCAGATTTTTCAATAATGATTACGAAACCCTTATACATTTCTGAAATAATTTTACAGTATTAGCAAATGACCGCCATCCGCACAAAACCACGTTCTCCAGAAAAAGTCAAAATGTTCATCCAAATAGCAAAGCTTCGAGTGAAAGAAGGAGTTATTTTTGAAGGGAAGAAGATCAAAGAGGTTCTGCCTTGGGAGAATTGAGCAGTAAGTTCAGGATATTAGCAGATATCAGCGAAAAGCTTCCAGGAAATAAGAAACCGATCCTGGTCGGAGGCAGCGCGGTTGAATTTTACACGCGGGGGACATGCAAGAGCATACCTGAATAAACTGGACATGGATTATCTTAAAAAAAGGATGAAAGAAGAGGATCTGGAGATGGAACTGCTCAAAACAGATGCAAGTACCCGCTAATAGAAAAATAATACTTGATAGGAATAATACCTATCATTCGAACTTTATCCAGTCTTTGGCAGGAACGGCACAAGCCAGCCCATGAACGAGTTCATGCTCCTTGTCTGAAGATAGAGCGTTCCTGTACCCCTGAACTCAGCCACAAGACCCTCTCCACTGAAGATGGTGGATTTAAGACCGCCCACTCGTTTTACGCTGTAATCCAGACCTTCTGTGAAAGCCACCATGTGCCCCGTATCAATGTTGAAGGATTCGTTCTTCAGTTTGACCTCGTGTATGGCGCCGAAGCTTGATATGAACGCATCACCTGTCCCGCTCATCTTCAGGAGAAAGAGCCCCTCGCGTGAGAAG
>CAYSLW010000371.1:0-1672 GCA_964431955.1 uncultured Candidatus Methanoperedens sp.
ATGCCCTATACCGTGTAAACTGAGGTTTCAGTTTATCCGTGTCATCCGTGTTCTATTTCAACTAAGGATCGAGAATCATAACTATCTTTCGCATTTCGAAAAACGATATGCATTAAATCAATCAAACTCCTTAACCGATGACCAATGGATTACCCTTCGGCGCTGTAGGTCAGACCGCATTCGGGGCAGGAATAGGTTATAATATCCTTTCCCTTCTCGCTTTTTTTCACCACGGAACGCATCCAGTTTCCGCAGGTGGGACATTTCTGGTCTGAAAGTGCCCTGTTCTTCATTATTTACCACCTTTTTCCGAGAGAGTCGAACCGCACCTGTTGCAAAATTTTGCCGATATCGTATTTATTACGGGTCTCTGTAATTCCTTTTTCATACACCACCATTTTAGTCTGGAATATAATTAAGGTAAGCATCCATCAATCCAAAGCATCCTGTGAGCATCACATCCCCGAAAGGAGCGGCAAAACGATAATCCAGTTTTGAGCGCCGCATAAGCTCGCGCCTGGGTCCTGTGACGAGTATCGAGCCGGGTTTATCAACGCCTTCCCTGATATAGCATCCATGTCCGCCGTCATCGAAAACCTCCTGGAAATCAAGCGTTCCGCTGTATAACCTTTTCAGATAATCATCAAGCTTGTTTGCGGTCATCTGGTGGGTATGATGCTCTAAATAGGATATGAGCCTGCCGTCATCCACAACCCCAGAAAGTGTGTGACCGTTGCCGATATTCACCACAAGACACGGTGGTTTTGTATTCTCATCAAGATACGCTCCCCGAATCGCTGCCATACCTGTATCCATAAGAAGCGCACCAGGCAGCGTTCTCTCAACAGCCTTCATCCTCGAGAAGCGCCCGGGAATATTGCCTTTATAAACAAACGAGTTAAGGGCTCCGCCCTTTTTTATGACATCCCTGAAATACTCAAAACGGAATATGCGGTTGCTCGCAAGGGGAGAGTATCCGTGGTCCTGCACAGCGACTGCAAGATTATCCGGAAGCGAAATTCCGAAAAGTTCCAGTGCCTTTTCAAGAGCAGGTTTATCCACGTCGCGCATTTCAATCCTGGAAGCTTTTAACTCATTCGCTTCATCTTCGCTTACAATAACCACGCCCATTTCATTTACTTTGATCATGTCATCATTCAGCGTGAGAGCCGCCTTTTCTGTGGCAAATACATCAAGGTTGGCTTCAAGATGCCTGCGCACCGCCCCGGAGCAGGGTCCTCCACCCATGGTTTCACCAACAAGGATGATATCGTGCTTCAACCTTGTCTCTTGGGAAATCCTCTGTGCGATAATCTGCGTCTGCGAGGGAAGCACGAGTTTGAAGCAGTTCTCAATGCTCTTTTTGCCGTCGTAGAGAAGAATATCCTGCGTCCCCATTCCAACGTCAATGGCAAGAAGTCTCATTGGTGCTATCCTGAATCTTTGAATTTATATAACTACCTTTTGATGCGAGCCTGATAGGATGGCGCAGATAACACGGATGCACACGGATTATAAAAATCAGTGTAAATCCGTCTCATCCGTGTTAATCCGTGTTCAATTCTTAACCGATGTACTTCTCATAACAGTACTTCTTTCAGCATGTAAAAAGTGTTAAATAGCAAACAGGGAATAAAGAACCGCAGATGAACGCAAAACTTTATGAAAGTTT
>CAYSLW010000372.1:0-1658 GCA_964431955.1 uncultured Candidatus Methanoperedens sp.
ACGGTGTGGATCTTGTGGTGACCGGGTCCTACGGTCTTTCAGGTGTGGGTCTGGTGGTTTTTGGAAGTGTGGCCAAGAGGTTGGCTCACAGGGCTCCCTGTTCAGCGCTTATTGTTCGTTTACAAAAAGATTCTCAGGAACATTCATAGAGAAAAAAATCGATGCTCTATGTTTTTTGAGATGAATTGTTGTTGATCTTCTACCTCCGTAATGTCTTGTATCGCGAATTCGTGCATTTAATATATTTTATTCTCCGTTTATCTTCCAGCAAAGTAAATCTGTAACAGTTTAGTGCTTTGTAAGAGCCCCCCCGGCTCTTCCTGCCTTATTTTAAAAGCGCTAACCTGTCACGTAAATCCATTTCAATCAGAAGGCATAAGCATCTCACCAATCCGGGTCGACCTGGCCTGCTTTCTCACCGTTAAACTATGTAAACTTTTGCCAAAAAGTCGAAGCTGATTTCCCAAAACAGGTGGTGTCTCTTACCCACATTTTGAAACGTTTTTTGGTCTCAGCAGTATAACGGTTTAAAATAATTGATAAAATTAAGCTAAAAAATCTGGTGCGTTAGTTCGGCATGAGCCTTGCTCTACATTAGGAATCACTTCGTAAGAAATGAAAGCAGAAGGTAGTCTTTTGCCCGCACAAATAAAAGATAAGGGGGATGGAATATTGGTCGGAAAACTCCTGACTATTCAACATCGGCTGAATCCGCTCCACCTGCACTGTCGCTTTTTGGACAGGGGGCTTAATAGGAAGTTGTCTACATCGATATGTAGATCGTATGAAATCATCATATTTTTCTGGCTAAACTGCGTTATCAAAAGCGTCATTTATTTTTACTGTTTTGTTAATCGGAAATGCAGGATTGCGGAAGAGCTTAGAAAGAAATGATTGATGCAGTTATTGCTAAACAGGGAACCCGCCCCTGACGGGTACCGGAGAAAAAAGGGGGTTTTTATATGGAAACCAGGCAAGCCATGGAGCTCAAAGAAAAGGACGCTAATAGAGAAAGTGAATACCCTGAAATGCGTTTTGGGGGCCAAGCGGTTGAAAGAGGATTTATTACCTCAAGCAACCTTACAGAAGTGATGAGTATACAGGCAATGGAGAAGAAGTACAGAGGCAAGCACAGATTTATCGGTAGGATATTATTTGATCAGGGGCTTATTAGTATCTCGCAGATTGATGAGGTGCTGGAATCTATGGGAAAAGGACCTGCATTAGGATTGAAGAGGTATTAAGCTCTCTCGAATGATAGGAAACCTATGACTAATAAAGGACATGTTATGCCGAGCGATGTGCGCTTGGCGACAGAAATAGGAGATAACGGTGGCAGACGAGCCGAGATTGACAGGCGACAGTTTTCATATGATGGCCACATTCCTGAGAGAAGGCAGCGGTCCGGCCGGCGGATTGCCCTTGATCGCAGAGGCGGAATAGAGCGCAGATGCGGTACAGATCGGAGAAATGATGGAGAAAGGAGAGAAGTCACACTAAGGGGGAAAGACCAAAGAAGGGGGAAGGTTTAAAAAAGCGCTGTCAAACGGTGAGTTGCTTTTTCAGTGTAATACCGTAATGTTTCAAATCCACACCCGCCAGCACCACTAGGTGTCTTTATATGCTAAGATCTTAAAATTTATGTCAAGTTTTCTAAA
>CAYSLW010000373.1:0-1646 GCA_964431955.1 uncultured Candidatus Methanoperedens sp.
TTGTTAGGCAAATCATATTTATAAAACAACATTCTTAATTTATACAATTTTTTGACATTCAAGATGTCTAAGTAAAGAAGCGATATAATTGCCCCACTGCCAAGTCTCTTTCTTGCCGTCAATCTTGAGATCATCTATCTCATGAGGATCGAGGTCAATTTCTCCAGAGTGAACCAGATTATGAACTTGGATTAATGCGTTGATGCTCAATTCCCTTGTAAATTTTCCAGTTGATCTTCTCATTACAACATATCCACTTTCAGTATTAACTTCGTATATGTTCATCAAATTATCCAATCTCTTGAATGTTGAAAACATCTCTTTTCCCCCACCTATTTCAGCCATCTCTTTTAATGTTTTTATTGAAAAACGACAGTGTTCACATGAAAAATCCTCATTTAACCTCTCTATCGTCAATCCCTTTTCTCTTGGATACTGCCTAACCGCTAAAATCAGCGGTAGTGCCTGGCCATCCTTTGAAGTCGTCTGTTGGGCATTAATTTGCTTTTTACCTATATTACAAAGCTCAATAATTTTAATCTCAAAAGGATATTGCTTGTGCACTGTTTTTGCTGAGTGTTTAACTATTTCTTCTGATAGAATTTTCTTTGCTTCTTCCTTCTCATTAAAACTGTTCCATGCTTTATGCATCGACCGCCAAAAAACTTCATAGTCCTCAGTACCTGTGGCCTTATGATCCATAACAATAAATAATTTGGGAAATATAAAATGACCAAGCTTGCTTGGAAAGACTGGTGTATTAGATGCTTTTATTTTGGCAAGCACCTCATAGTTCCCCCTAATCTGATCCCAGATAAAATTAAGAAAAACTGGTTCATCTTCAGTTTGCGCACGAATATCTAAGTACATTCTTTGTAGATCAGTAAGGAATTGCAGACCCCTTTCCTTGATCTCCGCCTTAGTGTAGGGTCTTATTGCACGCCAATCCCATAGACGATCAACTGTTTTGCCCCACCAATCATCTGACAAGCCGTTTCTTCTCAAATCATATAATTCATAATATACCGTATTGTGAAAATCATGCGGCCATTTGTCGCCGCTGAGCCACCATGAAATCCCTGCTTTCAAATCTGTCAGTGTTAATCCCAATTGTTTAGCCTTTTTCAGCCTTTTTTTTTATTAGGGACACATCCCATAATTTTATTAGGGACACATCCCATAATTTTCTTTTACCCTCTTTTCTTCCTCGGTCTTCCCGGTGATTTTAGTATAAATCTCCGTTCAAGCTTCTTTTCCATTTTCTTTATGAACTCTTCGCTGCCTAACGGTCTCCCAGTTCTCGTATGATACCTTATACCGTTTATCTCTTTCTCCGCAATACCTAATTTAATAAGTTCTCTGTAATCCTTCCTCTGCCTTGCTTCAAACAATTCCTCTCCCAGTATCTCACCCATTATGCCATTTATGTGAGCATTTGCACTTGAATATGTAAAGTCCTCTGCCTTTTTCACTATCCGTGCTCTTACAGGGTTCTGTTCAATGTATCTTGCCACAGCCCACAAATACCTATCCTTATCTACGATGCAGGAATGATATCTGCTTTCCCATAATCTGCCTGTTCGTTGGTATTTTCTATTTATATGCTGCGTGTAACACAGTGTTACTCCCTGCATCATCTTATATAA
>CAYSLW010000374.1:0-1642 GCA_964431955.1 uncultured Candidatus Methanoperedens sp.
GGGCAGAGATTGTGAAGAGGACTACTGTTGCCATACCCTATTTTTTGGGGTGCTATTTTCAACACAAGCGCTTTCTGAACGAGAAGAACCCGGCAGGTTGCCATACCCTATTTTTTGGGGTGCTATTTTCAACAGTATGGATTTCATCCTTTAAATCGCTTTTCCTGCTGTAAAATACCTTCTTTTTTCGATAAGATTTTGGCGGTCGGTATTTGCCTGTCAGGTTTATAAAGGTCAGCCAGAAGATCAGACCACGATATGTTTGGGCTTTTCCATGGGAAGGTCGTAATTTATGGAGATAGCGTTCTTAAAACAGCCTTTGCATAATTCTATGATAAGGATTTTTGCTTCTTCCTGTTCGAATTCATCGTATATCTGGTCAACCATTCGATCAAAATGCTGTTCATTAATATGCCCGATGAACACACTGTACTGGACGCGCTCCAGACCATAATAAAAAAGCACATCTATCAACCTGTTCCTGATGGAGTTCTCGACTATATCGTATGCTGCAAGTATAAATTTTGTTCCCATAACTATCTGTATATGAAAGGCGTGTATTTTCCAGTCTCAAATATAGCATGAGCAAGCTTTTCAGCCTGTGAATCGATAATATCTGAAAAACTCATTTTCCCATCGTCATAAGCATATTCCTGCTCAAGTCTGGTAAGTATAACTCCTGCATACTGTTTCTTGAAATTGTTATTGATAATGCATCCTTCATTTGTAGTTTTAAAATCATCTGGAGACACCTGTTTTCTCGCGATAAGCGTAATAACAGCCCTGTCCACCACAGGCTGCCTGAATTCTTCTATCAGGTCGTAAACAATCGCTTCCTGGTTCTTATAGGTTGAATGCAGGACGCCGTAGTATGGGCTGAGTCCTGCTTTCACGATTGCGCTCCTTATCCTTGAATAGAGTATCCCGTACCCGTAACCCAGCATCGCATTCACAGGGTCCATTGGCGGGTTCCTGTTCCGTCCTGTGAAATTGAACTTTGCAGGTATTATTTTTTGCAGAGCTAAATAATATTCGTTCGTGGAAAAGCCCTCGATGCCTCTCAGCGAGTTTATATCCCTGCAGCCCCCCACCTGTCCGAGCATTCCTTTAATGCTGGTAATTTCCTCACCAATATTGATCCTGATGTTCTTCTCAATACTCCGCAGGAGGGACGCCTTGTTTGCTATCGAAGCTGTGCACATTATTTTCGCTATTGAGAAAGCTCGCAGAGTGCTCAGGTTCTTCTGCTCCTCATAGCGTTCAAATAGCCTGCTTCTGCCGCAGGGAAGAAGGTAGCCTGCAGGGTTGCCAAAGGAATCAAGGATGACCGTATCTACCTCATTTGAGAGAAGGAGACGCAGAGCGCCTGAGGTTATGTCATGCTCGCCTGATATCACGACAAGTTCGAGGTCAAGCGTGCTAACGAGTGTGTTCTTGGTGACCTCTACATCGGCATTGTCCGCATCTTTCGATTCAATCTGAAGCATATCGTTATGCTTTTTGAGCTTTTTGCCGTACCCTGTGATGACAAAGGTTTTAATAAAAGACACCGAATTATAATATATATGTGATACTATATAAAAGTGTGCCAAAATATTTTTTATCCAAGTATTTCTATATCTCGCATTATATTTCTGAAAAT
>CAYSLW010000375.1:0-1625 GCA_964431955.1 uncultured Candidatus Methanoperedens sp.
TTGAAAGGATAAGGAATGACCGGAATCCTGTGATCTTGGGGGATGGGAATCAGACAAGAGATTTTGTGTATATAGAGGATGTTGTGGAAGACGTATCTGATATAATGGAAAAAAGAAGTGCTGTCGGGGAAGTATTTAACATAGGCACAGGCAGACCGACCCGGATTAAGGATCTGGCAGAGACTATAATCAGGATATCCAATAAAAAACTGGAGCCCAAGTTCGAACAAGCGCAGGCTTTGAAATTTCTATCAAGGATCTGGTTGACATAATAGTCAAATTAACAGGATTTAAAGGAAAAATCGTGTGGGATACTACATAAGTCGTTCATGTTAAATAGTTAGATATTCAATAAATAATCTGGTGATAATATGGAAGTAAAAACTATTAAAGAAGGAATTTTAATCCCAAGAAGAATTCTCAAAGAATTAGGTATTGAAAACTTTGAAGTCCTGACCAGACAACATGAGATCTTGATCAGACCAAGAACAAGCACCAGGAAGCACTATGGATTTGTAGGGGCAGAAAAAATCAATGAAGAATTTGTTTTGTCATTGGAACAGGATTGGTCTGAAAGAGGAGAAAGTGAAGCTCTCTGAGGAGATTTATAATGCAAACAAAGACAAAGCACGAGGAAGAAATTTTAAAAGAGATAAGAGACTTACCTGAGATAGTTCAGGAAAAAATGCTCAAGATCGTTCATTTTTTGAAATCAGAGATAATAGAAAATAAATCTACAGAAGAAAATGCAACTGCAGACTTTCTGTCGGTATGCGGCACATGGGAAGATAACAAATCTATCGAAGAGCAAATAAGAGATGTTTATTCCAGTAGAAAGTCAACAAGCAGGACGGAGAACGTATTTTGAAATATTTACTTGATACAAATATCTGTATATATTTATTGAATGGAAATGAAATATTAAAAGAGAAAGTGAGAGAGATCGGTGTATTCTCCATTTCTATATCAAATGTTACACTTGCGGAGCTATATTTTGGTGCTTATAACTCAAGGAAGGTTGATGCCAATCTGAAAAGGATTGATTTGTTTAAAAAGAATTTGACTGTTTATTCGGATAGCGATAGATCAGCAGAGGCTTTCGGACGGTTCAAATCTAAATTGAGGTCTGAAGGCAGGATTATTGAAGATTTTGATATTTTGATAGCCAGTATCGCTTCTGTAAATAAATGCATCCTTGTTACTAATAACCCAAACCATTTTGAAAGGATAGAAGGATTGAAGATTGAAAACTGGCTTGGAATATGAAAAACCAGCTATGAAACGGAGCCTTAAAAAACGTCCTACCCCATGATAAAAGTCGAGCACCTGTCCAGGCAATACAAGATGGCATGGACTGGACATATAAAACATCTCAGGACGCCATAACAAGTGCATTAAGTCTCCCCTTACACAGATTGGTCTACTCTGCTTATACCAGAAATAACCGAAAATAAAGTTTACTGACAAAATATGTTCAAACTAAATACCTTCTTTTCACGCATCATGTCCATCGAGCCAATACGGCGGCAGAGTATAGTGTCGCTTGTCTGGCAGATTGCATTCACTTTCGTCGGATTTTTGAGTACGATGTATTTTGCGCATGCAGTGGGTGCAGGTGTTCTGGG
>CAYSLW010000376.1:0-233 GCA_964431955.1 uncultured Candidatus Methanoperedens sp.
CGATCAATCCTCCGATTATCCCGAAGGCTGCAAGTGTATTTGCTGGTATTTCCTTAACTGCGCTCATATTACATCCCCCATGCGATCAATACAGCCACCACACCGCACATCAAGCTAACAACAAAGGCTGTGAGCGCATCCTTTGGGAGAACCCGCCTGAACTTGGGGTCATGGAATCCTTCGATCGTACCGCCCACGCCATAGGATGCAATGACCGCATTAACATAGAAAAC
>CAYSLW010000376.1:273-1616 GCA_964431955.1 uncultured Candidatus Methanoperedens sp.
GCCTGCTACCGCAGGAGCGCTTTCACCTATCAGCGGCTTGTATATACTTTCAAGGGCGAAGTATATCATCGCTCCACCGATCCCGCCAAGCGCTCCGCCGATCAATCCGCTCACATAGCATATCATTGGAAGACCCTGTCCCTGCGTTCCTTTTGACATATATATGTCCTGACGCCCTCCTGTAATAGGATCTTTTTTGACCTGGGCGGATGAGAAGGGCACCCCAACCCCATATGCATACACCAGGCCGCCAAAGAACATCGTTACCGCTATCATTATCATTGAACCTATTCCTCCGGCAGCAAGTACCAGACCCATGGGTGCATCAGGAACACTGGCATACATGTAGCTTGCCGTTATCAGGCCCACAAGACCTGAACCTGCTGCCAATTCTACCGTCCCTGTGCCTATGCCTGTTGCTTGAGCCATCGCGGCAGGCGCGCCACCGACTGGCACAAAGTGGACAGCGGCACAGATGAGAGTACCGCTGATAGCTATAAAGAGAATCTCCCACAAACTTGTTATCAATATTTCCTGAACCATTATGCTGCAGCCTCCTTTTCATTTTTTTCTTCTTTATATGGACCGTATGCGTTCTTAATATTGATCTCAATCAGCCTGTGCGCAACTGCCAGGAAAACCACGATAATAAATCCTATTATAATGGTTACCCAGAAAGCCTCGATGGTCTTGGGCTGCATTATGGTCGCAGGCCAGCTGCTCAGGAACACCACGAGCCCGAGCCCCAGGCCAGTGACAGGTCCTCCATACTTGGCGCAGAACCAGACGTTATCAATGCTGTTCCTCAGACCCGCTTCAGCTTTTCTCACTATATTACCTGAAAGCGCTGTGTTGAGACCGCACCCGAATTCACGGTTCTGGAACTCCCTTTCAGCTCCATAGTGGACATCCCCTACAGAAGAGCCTATAGCCCCTGATGTTATTCCCCATATCAATGCGAGGAATGGTATGGGGAAAGGATGCCCAAGGATAGCGAACTGGATATATGCCAGAGACACAAGGCAGAAATTCAAGATGAAATTATGTGATATGATCGAAGGCGTGGTATATCTCATGATATCCATGTACAAAGGCTGCTTGAACCTCGTCTGACTTGCTACTCTGCCTGCGTATGATGTGGTCGCAAAGATGCCCAGCACTATTGCTCCCACTAATGCGCCTAATGCTATCGCTGTCAGCAAAAAAAATCCACTATCTAAAAGCACTACAGCTACAGTACCTGATATCACTGCAGACATGCCGTTACTTACAGGTTCACCTGAAACTGCTTTGTTGTATATTCTGTGCAGAAAATTCATCTGAGGGGCTAACTGTACCTGGGA
>CAYSLW010000377.1:0-1602 GCA_964431955.1 uncultured Candidatus Methanoperedens sp.
ATTATAAGAAAAATACACTCAGAAGTCTGTGGATCAATATCTTTGCAGGGTATAATAATAGATATCAATGGATTCATTCAATATTCCTTCTGTAAATGATTAGTTCTTCATGTATTTTTCTTATAATATTGCGGTGCTTTTAAATAAACGGTGTAGCGACCGCCCGACCGTATGATTTCCACACCATCGATCGTTTCGTTTTTTTTGCAGCCGGGAAAAGCCGCTGTGAAAATGCTGATTCTATGCCCTTTTAAAACAAGGCGTTTTGCAATTTCGTGCGTTACTACCTCTGCTCCACCGGCTGCGGGATTTTTTATGTCGCGCCAGTTGTAGATGAGGATATTCATTTTTAGCTCCCTTTCTCCTTGATGAATACTATTTCATCAACCCAAACAACCATCTCCTTCGAAAACCGCTCCGCTACCTCTGCAAGGCCTTTTCTCACAGCATTTGCTCAATTCAGCCTAGCTGAGTAATGGTTTAACTTTGTTCTCAGAGAGATTGCAGTATTTTTTAAGAGATGCTAGGAACATTCGTTCCTGCGCGAATCCTGTTGTCCAGTAGGGGTCTTCGAAATCCTCCTTAATTAATTCATTGATCATGAGTCTTGCCTGCACATCTGAGATCCGGAAATTTTTACGTATCCGGGAGAGTATGTTTATGTAATATCCGATTCTCTTTGGCATATCGGATGAAATGTTTTTGACTGCTCCGCAGTGTACGCAGTATGGATGCGATTTAAGGCTGTATTCCGTCCCTCTTGACGTATAGGGCAGCCAGACTTTCTCTTTGTTTCCACAGCTTTTATGTTCGCATTTCATTTTTCCTCGTAGATTAGTGATCGTATTTCAAATCAGAATGTTCCTGCGTCGGGATGTTCTTTGGATTGTAAATCATTTTATCAGTATTACCACGCAATAAATCTTTTTCGATCGCCGGCAAAACGCCGGGATAGCCGGGCTTCACGATTGACGTCCTGTCGCCCAGGTACTCAGATGGAAGGGAGCTCAATGTTATATCTTCAGGATATCCAGGCGGTATGCTTCTCAGAGTGCCGCTGGATGGTCTTTCGCTGACCGCATCATAACCCTGTCTGTCATAATAATGTATAATCTTCATCCGGTAAAACACCGCTGCAGTATCTATCAGCATATTCCATATAGCATTCATGTTCACTCTGTTGCTGAAGCCCATGTTGAGTTCTACAGGTGCCTCTATTATTTTATAGCCCAAGCGGTGCGCATTTGCCAGCATCTCGATATCAAAGGCATATCTCTTGACGAGGACTTTAGGAAATATGTGCTCAAGTACTTTCCTCCTGTACAGTTTCAGCCCGACCTGGGTATCTTTTACCGGGACGCCAAATAGGCTTTTTACAAGAATATAGTAAATTTCGCTCATGATTTTTCTCTTCAAAGGGTAATTCACTTTAGAAGAGGGATGTCTTTTGGAACCCACCACAACATCTGCGCCAGTTCTATCCATGTATTCCATCAATTTCACTATTTGCACCGGATGAAGGTTCAGGTCTGCATCAATGAAAGCCACCAGGTCCCCGGTTGCGTATTTAAAGCCATACCTTATTGCAAAACCTTTTCCATG
>CAYSLW010000378.1:0-1601 GCA_964431955.1 uncultured Candidatus Methanoperedens sp.
TCTGGCACAGCCAGGGCATCATTCACACCTGGAAGCCAGGCTTCTGGTACCTCACGAATAAAAGGCTTTTCCTGTGGAGGGAGGGAGAAATGCTTTTTGAGGTTCCACTTGAGAAGATAGAGGCTCTCGTGGTAAAGACGGAAACCCGCGGAAAGTGGGAGCGTGAGGTGCTTGTTCTGAAATTCGGGAGCGAGGCGGCTTGCATTCACGTATCGAATACCAGGGACTTCAAGGAGGCAGTTGAGAAAGCTGCCGCAAGAAATCTTGAAAAGGAAGTTATACATGCCTTACAGTGATACAATGATGAAATCTCATGCGAGTGTGAAAACGTCAGATTATATAATTAGGTAACATTTCATCAAATGGAGAAAAATATGGATAAAGTCGATCTTGAAATAACAAAAAGGCTGGATAGAAGACTCAGGGAAGAGCTGGGTAAGGTTGAGGTCATTATTTATGGTTCAAGGGCACGAGGCAACAGTGAACCAGATTCCGATTTAGATGTTTGTATTATTGTGGAAAAATTAAACAAAAAGACCCGAGACAAGGTTTTTACCATCGCTTGGGAAACAAGTCTTAGAGAAGGAATAGTAATCACCCCATTGATTTTTGAAAGAAAAGAGTGGGAGGACTCCCCTCTCCTTGAGTCCCCAATTTATAATAATATTCAGAAGGAAGGGATTAGGGTTGAATGAAAAAAAGAAGGTTCTCATAAACTATCGAATTGAACAGGCTGAACAAGCTATTGAAGATGCTGTGATTCTGATAAACAAGAGTGGTAGCCCAAGAAGTGTGATTAACCGAGCCTATTATGGTATGTTTTACGCTGTGCTTGCCCTGTTGGTAAAGATAGAGAAGGGTACTTCTAAACATAGCGGTGCAATAGGACTTTTTGATGCAGAGTTTGTAAGAAAGAGGATCTTCCCTAAGGAAATGAGCCAATCTCTCCACAAAGCCTTCGATCTTCGTCAGATGTCCGATTATAGAGAGCTGGCAGAGGTGAGTGTTGAAGATGCAAGAAATGTGCTTCGGGAAGCTAGGGAATTTATTAGTGAGGTGAAAGAATACATCCTAAGTGAGATGAGTTCAAAGGAATGAAGCAACAAAGCCTTGAGAAGCGAATTAGAAGAAAAATTATACGTGGCAAATCCTGCCCGGTGGAGGGTGAGGTACGAAAAGCAGTTGTGTTTGGAAAACTGAAGTGAGAATATGGTAACAGACGAAATAATACTGCGCGTGGCAGAGGCGCGCCACAGGGATGCTGGCAGGGGCATTGCCAGAATTGGCAAGGATGTCATGCAAAAGCTCAGGCTTGTGAGCGGCGATGTTATAGAGATTCGAGGAAAAGGAATCGCTCCGGCTATTGTATGGCCGGCGTATCCAGAGGATAGCGAGGATATCATGCGCATCGACGGGAATATCAGAAGCAATGCGGGCGCAGCGATAGACGAGAAAGTTATAATACGCAAAGTAGAGGCATCACAGGGCGAGAGGATTACCATCGCGTCCGCACAGCCCATATACCCCGCATTTAAATACGGGGTTTTTGGAGGCAGCGATTACCTGTGCAAGATACTGGAAGGGCGTCCTGTTGTCAGCGG
>CAYSLW010000379.1:0-1590 GCA_964431955.1 uncultured Candidatus Methanoperedens sp.
GCCACAATGGGAATGCCGAGGTCGATGAACTGCAGCGTCATGTAGAGGTTCCTTGCAAGGTTCGTGGCGTCAAGTATCATTATCGCAGCGTCAGGGCTGGTGTCAAGCACCGCCCTTCGAGCCACCCACTGGTCTTCTGATACCGCGCCCAGGGCATAGCTGCCGGGAAGGTCGATTATCCCTATGCGCAGGTCTTTAAACGTTGTAGCTGCTATATTCAGTTCCACGGTCTTGCCGGGATAGTTGGCTGTTACAACGCCCATACCGGTAAGGCGGTTGAAAATGCTTGATTTTCCCACGTTGGGGTTCCCTGCAAGCACAAAAACGAAATCAGTGTTTCCCTTTATTTTCTTTAGCGCACCGTGGCACGAAAGCATCATTTCACCTTTATCTTTGAGGCAACCTCTCTTCCAAGCGCATAACGCGAGCCTGCCACGCATACGATAAGAGGACCCCCGAACGGAGCAACCTCTTCCACTTTCACGGATACATCGGGTATCAGCCCGAGTGACGCGAGGTACTTAAGCATTTTCGGGTCTTCTTCGAACACGTTTACGATGATACCATTTTCGCGGGCTTTCAGTTCAGAGAGCGCCTTCACCTTTTCTTTAACGAGCTTTCCATCTTTGTCCGGGATGGGATGACCGTGGGGGCATGTCTTCGGGTTTCCCAGGCTTTCTGCTATGCGGTCTTCCATCTCCGGGCTTATAGCATGCTCGAGCTTGCATGCCTCATCATGCACTTCGTCCCATTTGAAGCCCAGAACATCAGTAAGCAGGCGCTCAGAGAGCCTGTGTCTCCTGATGACCTTTTTAGCAAGGTATTTTCCCTCATCTGTAAGACAAACGCCTTTTTCCGAGTGGAACACAAGACCTTTTCCCGCAAGCTTTTTCACCATCTCCGATACCGATGGTGCGGAGAGTTTCAGGTGCTCCGCGAGGCGAGATGTGCTTACAGGATGCTGTTCCTCCTGGAGTTTGTAAATAGATTCAAGGTATTCCTCTATCCTTGAAGTATCAGCTTCCATATTGTTTTGTACCCCTTATTGGTTTGTTAGGTATACCTAATAGTATAATTTTGTATGCCTATAAAGCTTTCGGTTGACGATAAGTAATAATATCACCAGTTACCTTTATTCTCGCGTGATCTCAGGCGAACTCTACGCGCTGGCTGCCGCATTATGCTGGTCTATAGCCGCCATCTTCTACAAAAAAGGCATCGATGCAGGCGCGATACCCGCAGTGCTGATTCGCACGTTCTCCGCATTGATCTTTATTCTTGTCACCTACCTGATTTTCCGCGGCTGGAATTTTGATTTTACACTAATTGGTTTTGCGTTCCTGAACCTGGGTGGGCTGCTGCGGCTCATCTTTGGCGGCATGGCTTACATGATGGGGCTTGAGAACATCTCTGTTTCAAGGTTCGTTCCAATATTGTTCACTTTTCCGCTACTCACCATACTTCTTAGCGCCTTTTTGCTGCATGAAAATATAAGTCATGAAGTGGTCGCCGGGACGGTTTTTATAGTGCTGGGGATCTGGATCTTGAGCAAAGGACATGATTCTGGTGGGGAGAGAAATGTCAAACGAG
>CAYSLW010000380.1:0-1579 GCA_964431955.1 uncultured Candidatus Methanoperedens sp.
GTGTTATTTGCCTCTACATCGACCGCAATGTTCCAGCACACGGTGTATTTCCCCCTGGTCACCTGGTGATCTGCGGTATTTACTGTAGTATCTTCCAATCCAAAATTTCCGCCATCGTCATCAACGCCGTTTTCATTAACGTCCTCATCAGTCCCATCCCCATCCGTATCCACCAATTCGGCGTGATTATAGGGCAAGACCATCAGTTTCTCCATTTGGTCGCTCGCCCAGGAAGTAGCTTCTGTAATTCCGTAGGCTGAGGCATTCCCTCTTATCGCGGACACCTGCATGGAAGCAACGGCTAAAAGACCAATTGTCAAGATCGATATCGCAACAATTACTTCAAGGAGCGTGAACCCTTTTTCGTTTTGTCCTTTTTTTATTATAGCAGCGGAAAGATGTGGCATGTTCAGAAGCCCCTCCGGTCAAAAGACAAGATTACGGCAATTTACTTGCGCCGTTAACAGTTTGCGGCGAAAGTTATCACCCGGCGCGACGAAAATTTGATCTCCCTGCTGGTTTGTGTAAACGGTTGTATTCTTTAATCCACGGTCTCCCCGGGCCGTCCTGGCTACCAGGGTGATCTGGACGGACCTTATCTCGGCAAGTGTTATGGTAGGATTCTCATCTTTATCCAAATACACTAAATTTAGAGCATCAATATTTTCGGCGACGGGCTGGTTATTTGTTGAAGGTTTTTTCCTCCCGAGCTTTTGTATACCACCTGAAGTGTAAAGGGAATATGTTAAATCTTCGTTTACATCATTAGTATCTCCATCACCAAAATTGGCTTCATCGGCCTCATCTATATTAGAATCACCATCATTATCCAAACCATCAGTCTGCCCGCCTGTAATATCCATCGTAATGCGAATAGAATTGGGGCTTGCTGTTCGAATTCCCGCCCCTGCGCTTCCTTTCGGGTCACACCCTGCCATCCGAATCTCTCTCTCCATGAAGTACATGGCCACCCTTAGATTTTGCTGCACAGCAGCAACTTGCTCCTGTACGATGTAGGATCTTTGCTGGGAGGAGTAGGCGGAATAGACGCCAGCCATGACGATACCTGCAATAGCCATGGCTATCAGAAGTTCCACTAAGGTGAAGCCTGGCGTATCATTTGAAGTGGCTATCATGTCATTTCCCCACGTTTCGGTAGTCCGCTAGGAGGCTATCCGAGAATGGCTATTTTCCCCAATCTCTGCGTCAGGCTCAAATTATAATCCTCGAAATACTTCAATGTATTCCTGTGGTTATAATTTTCGCCTTCCTTGATCTTGGAAAAAATATCTCATTCTCAGACAGCCTCCTAGTCAATGCGAATATTACCGGCCGATGATACAACAACACTGGTTGTTCTATTATTCGTATTTTTGAGAAAAACGGTTCCCATTCCCAGGCCGCTTATATTATTTACTGGAAAACCTTTGGATTGAAAGGCGATAGATGGAAGCCCGTCATCGTTATTCATAAAAGTTAACCCGTCGCCTCCTCCTTGGGATAAGTCATAACTTGTGCTCCCATAATCGGTCCAACATTTACGGGTAACTACTTCTTCCCCTGCATCATATTCTAAATC
>CAYSLW010000381.1:0-1566 GCA_964431955.1 uncultured Candidatus Methanoperedens sp.
CATCTTCTTCTGTTTATGCGCCTGCAAAGCCCACTGCATTAAAGCTTGGGGAGATTAAGTTAGGAGATGTTGAACCTGAATATCAAAACCAGACATTTAGTGTGTTAAAAGGAGAAGTAGGTTTTTCACCTGATGGAAAATATCTCGTAATAGGCACGCATACAGGATATATCAAAGTAATTGAAACCAGTAGCAATAAAATCGTTTTTGAGAGAAAAATATCAGAAAGCATAATCCAGCCTTTTGATTTTTCCTCTGACAGCAAGTATCTTGTTCTTGGAGAGCAAGGCGTGGACGGCTACATATATGCTTTTGAACTTCCAGGCGGAAAAGAAATATGGAAGTTCAGGACAGGGGATGAGATAGGAAGCGACATCAAGAACCGGCCTGCTGTGAGAAAAGTAAAAGTTGTGGGCAATACTGCATATGCTATTGCAACCCGCAGTTCTTCGGGTGCAGACCTGAATTATTACTGGACAAGAATCTATGCCTTTGATATAGAGAGCGGGAAAATTTTGTGGAAGTATCCTGAAAACGAGGTTATGGACATTGCCTCTTCATGGATAGATGTTTCCGATAATGGAAAGTACATAGCCTTTGAAACACGGGTTTCACCTAAAGCAGGGAAGTTGGGTGAGAGAAAATACGGAGGTAGGGATATAGTTATTCTGGACAGCGAAGGTAAAAAGCTATGGAGTTATGAACGACCTATACTCCCTTATCAGGATTATGTCTTTCCATATCGTGGCACCAGCTTCTCAGGAGATGGGAAGTATGTCACAGGCGCAGATACTTTTGGCACAGGCTGGCTTTTTGATAACGAAGAAATAATAAAATCAGGTAAGGCGTCTCCTCTCTGGAGTAAAAATATCTCGACCGCAATTGAGATAAGCGGCATACCAATTTATGGTAGTCTCAACATTGTAAACATTCTTGGAGATAAAATCGTATTTAATGTTGGTACCACTTATATTCCATCAAAAGCAAAGTCGGCGAAATACACTAATGCGCCTATTGAGCATCCCAATGGAAATACAGTTCTTGTCTATAATCTCAATGGCGATCTATTATGGAAATGGAAAGTGGAAGGTTATCCAGGAAATCTAGCAGTCTCAAAAGACGGGAGATTTCTGGTGTTTCCAATAAAGAAAAACCTTGTAACGAAAAACATAGATGTACATGGAATCTATGTTTTTGATGATGATGCTAAGGGCGGAGCTACTTCTAAGCTTGCTTATATTTACAAAACAAAAGGAATGATGCTGTCTGCAGCCATCTCGCCTGATGGGAAATACATAGCGGGTATAGAGGGACCTATGCGCCTTGATGATGGGACTGTAATTGGAGAATATAAAGTTCATATCCTGAATTAGGAGGTAAAAGTTGAAAAAAAATCTGGCACTTATTCATGCGATTTCGCTGATTGCAGGATGCATAGGTGAAAAACTTGGAGCAGATACAGGAAATGGAACTGATACCAAAGAAGGCAGTAAAGTCAGCACTCAAGAGAATATAAAAATAGATTCTATTATATTCACAAGAACAGGCGCACAGGCGGCTTTAAAA
>CAYSLW010000382.1:0-1558 GCA_964431955.1 uncultured Candidatus Methanoperedens sp.
AAGTCGCCAACATGCAGTTATCGAGAAGACTTAATGCTACTCTGATTGAGCAAAACCAGTTTCTAAGTCATACAACAAATTATTTTATGGTAAAAAATAATTATTCTATCTACTTTATTTTAGCACTTTTCAATTCACAACTTTTAAATTGGCGATTCAAATTAACAAGCACAACAAACCATGTTTCTGGAGGCGAATCGAGACGATTGCCCATCCGCCGCATCTCCTTCACCACCCCACCCGCCCGCCGCGCCGTCCTTGTGGATGAGGCGAAGGCGCTGTACTCTGAATTCTTGCAGGTGCCAGACAGCCAGGAATTCGACAGGATTAACAGGATGGACAGGATAGACTCGCATCCTGTAAATCCTGTTCATCCTGTCCAGACGGTCGCTTCTTTTAGCGCGGCGCCGGACAATCAAAAAATCCTTGAATTTATTGGCGCGAGGCTTGCAGTGCAGCCCGAGGAGAGCGATGTGGTGCATGACCTGCTCGCTTATCTGGCTGAGCGGATGATAGAGATGAACAGGGAGAAGAATGCGGAGATAAAGGGCTTTCTGGAATTCCTGAAAGGTGAGATAGGCGCGCCCATAGATGACCTGTCCAACAAGACCGCAATTCAAGAGTATTACACCCATCAGTTCCAGAACCTCGTTGATGTGCTGGTAAAGAATAAAAAGAAGCTAAAGGCAGGATACGACCCCAAGAGTCCTGCGAATTATAAGCATCTTCTTGAGTGGTACACCGCCTCGATGGACAAGCTGAAGCCTCTTAGGGGCAGGATTGAGGCGACGGATGGGCTTATTGATGCGATTGTTTACAGGCTGTACGGGCTGACTGAGGATGAGATAAAAATCGTTGAAGAAAGTATCAAAACAACAGGCGGTAAAGGTATTTCGGAAGAATCATGAATACTTTCACGGTGCTTGGTGATGGTCTAAGTATTTATAAATCAAATTCAGCAGGAGGATAAAATGCCTATAAATTCGGGAATGAAATTGCTGGTAGCTTTACTGTATGCGAAAGGAGTGAGTGGTAAGATAAATGAGCCCATTCGAGGCATCACCAGACTGGAAAAACTTGTTTTCCTGCTTCAAAAAGAGGGGAAATTTAAGGAGTTCTATGAGTTTGAAGCATACGATTATGGCCCATGGTCTGGCGATATTCATGATGATATTGAAACACTGGAAGAAGGGAAGCTGGCAAAGATACAAACTGAAAAAGTAAAAGTATTTGCAGAAGTATCGGATGAAAAAGAATGCGTTGAGCATGAAACTTTTGATGAGGAGTCTGCCTATCCGACAGAAGTAAAATTATACAGCCTATCAGATAACGGTCTCCGTGCCGGGGAAAAGGTTTTCGAGCAGCTTACTTTGGAAGAACGCCAGAAAATCTTGGAAATAAAACGAAAATATAACTCAATACCTCTGGTAGATTTACTTAAATATGTTTATACCAAATATCCGGAGGCTGCTACGGAATCCAAAATTAAAGAAAAAATACTATCAGAAACCCTTTACGGTAAAAGACCCCAGCTATCCCATCTGGAGAGAGAAGAATA
>CAYSLW010000383.1:0-1543 GCA_964431955.1 uncultured Candidatus Methanoperedens sp.
AAGCCGCAGCACATCATTTTATCCCTGTACTCTATGCTTTTAGCACCTGTAATCTCCACTAAGGCATCCAATATCTTGGGTCTCTCGGCGCTCCCGTGACACCGCACCTCAGTAGGTTTGAGGAAATGACACCCGTAATGCACTGCAACCCTGAGACCATCCAGGGGCTTTTTTATAGAGGCTTTTATTTTCTCAAGACCTATATCATATGTAAATATCTCAACCTGATGTTTCACGTTTACCGTGCCTTTGAATTCCATGGGTGAGAGTATGCTGTTGATTTTCTCCCTTAATACCCGGTTTTCTTTTAACAGGTGGTTTGCTTCCTGGAGAGAGCCATAGCAGCCATTGCACATGGTCATAATATTATCTCCAGTCTTTTCAGCAATACAGAGATTCCTCGCTGCCAAAGCAAGCCAGGTCTTGAGGTCAAATGACCCGAATACCCCGGGAGCAGGACAGCAGGAAGCTCCGGGCAGATCCACTGATTCGATCCCGAAATCCCTCAATATCTTGAGGGTCGAAGCTTCTATCCCGGGATACCTGTTCGGGATTACGCAGCCCAGGAAGCACGCATACCTCATTTTTTAGCCTCTTTTAGTTCCATCGTCTCCCAGTCAAAACCAACAAGCTCATCAAAATGTGACTTTCGCAGGATATTCTGCACGCTTTCCAATGCTTCAGGATGGGAATGTGTTGTTGGCGGGAGCCTGCTGAGCCCAAGTTCCTCCCTGACCTTTTGAATCTCCTCGTTTATTGGAACTGCATGCCCTGTTTTAAAAACATATGCTGCCGACATCCTGTGGGGCTTTGCCATGTGGTTTTCTTTCACGGCGATGTTCCTGAGCACCCTTATTATATCGGTTGTTTTCACGCCCCTTGGACACCGCTCCTGACACGTATAGCATGTGGTGCAGCCCCACAGTTCGTTGCTCGATAACACCTTTTCTCTAAAGCCGAGCATCACTTCCCTGATGAGCTTCCGCGTACGAAACGCCGTTCTTCTCCCGGAGGGGCAACTGCCACTGCATCTGCCGCACTGCATGCATGATATAATAGTTTTTACCAGGTCATCTCCAAAAACCTCCCCTCCTGCTTTTATCACCTCATCAACGAAATGACTATCCAGATCGTTCAGCCTAACAACGCTTTTAACCACAGGCATAATTCCTCTTCCGTATTACCAGAACATGGGTTTCATTATGAATTCGCAGGCATCATCGCCCCTCGCCTCGCATCTTACCTCATCACAGCGCAGCGCTTCAGTCCCAAAGGCAGCCTCGCACATGCCTGTAAGATATCCTCTAATAAAATGACACATCGGCTTATCCGAGCCACCATCATACTTCCTGCCCTCGAAGCTGTTTTTTACAACAGCAACGATCTCCTTTTTCCGATCGTCTATCTCTAGTTTCTCCAAATTTAACCAGCCAAAACGTGGAAATTGCAGTTTATAAGCTTCGATGATTTCATCCTTTGTCTTGAAATCCCACCATTCTTTCATTAATTTAAAACCTCTCTTCCCAGCCTCGTAACCCGCATG
>CAYSLW010000384.1:0-1542 GCA_964431955.1 uncultured Candidatus Methanoperedens sp.
TTAAAAGGTCAAAAATCATGCCATCAGCGGCGTCGGCATTGCGTTGAACAACATTAAAAGCCTTTTCAAACTCGCTGTGAGCAGGAAAATTTTCGATACAGAACTGGATGGTGGATTTAATGACCGCTAAAGGGTTCCGTATCTTATGCGCAACTCCGGAAGCCAATTGTCCAATAGACGCCATTTTTTCTGCCTGGAATAAATTCTCTTCCAGCTTCTTCAAATTGGTGATTTCTCTCATCAGCACGAGAATACCAATAATTTTTCCATCTACATCCTCCAGCGGAGAAACTTTCAAGAAAAAGATATGTTGCTTTCGATCTTTGTCCAGGTACCTGAAATCATTTTCTTCAAATAACCCGCCGGTTTCCAATACTTTTCTGAGTCTTTTGGCTAAATCCGAAGCTTTCCATAAAGAAAGATCAAATATGCTGACGTCTTCTATTGTTTCATCGGGCAGCAACTCCCTTCCAACAGGATTTGACATAACAATTTTTCCCTTACTATCGGTAGATAATATTCCAATGGAAACATTAATAAAGAGATGCTCAAGATACTTCAGAGTCTTAATACTCTCACGCTGAGCCTGCTTACGTTCAGTTATATCCACAAATGCACCCATCATACAGATATGTTTACCGGTCTCATCTGTAACAATACTGGCTGAAAGTTGTACATCAAATACTGAGCCATCCTTTCTCTTGGCAAGAATTTCACCTGTCCAATTCCCTTTCACCTGTAAAACTCTCTTTACTTTTAAAAACTCCTCCTTATTCTGCCAGAATTGTTCAGCAGGTTTATCAAGAACCTCCTCTGAATTGTCATATCCCCACAATTTGAGAAAAGAGTTGTTAACATAAATCAGATTTCCTACAAGATCAATAAAAACAACAGCATTAATAGACGATGCTATAGCATTCTCCTTTATCCGCAGCTCCTCCAATGCAGCAGTCCTTTGTACCTCTGCCCGTTTGCCTGCCTGTTCGGCAGACAGGCGCTCCGTGATGTCCCTGAGAGCCACGACAATCCTGGCTTCTTCTTCTTCTTCTTCTTCTTCTTCTGCAAAAATTTTTCCAGCAAAGTCAAATTCTATTATCAATTCCTTATTTTTATCATCAACACCCATCTTTTCAGAAGCTCTCCTAATTTCAATGAAGCCATGGTTTCTTTTCCCAAAATGACCGTGCAGCTCTGATATAATTTTTCCCCTCAGCTCTTCTTCGGAAAGGTTTACTTCAGGAGCATATTTGCGAATGAGTTCTCCAAATGCTTTGTTAGTATTCAGTACCCTCATTTGATTGCTCAAAACAATTAATGATTCGGGTACAAACTGAAATATGTTTCTAAAATTTTTCTCACTATTTATGAGCGCTTCTTCTACTCGCTTACGTTCGGTGATATCTTTTGAAATTACAGTTATAGCAATTGTTTTTCCTGTTTCCGAGTCCATAACCGGGCTTAATGTTCGTAAGAAATCCCTAGCATCTCTCCGGCTTTTATGCTCATATGTAACCGGCTTACAAGATTCAAAAACCTTTTCTG
>CAYSLW010000385.1:0-1538 GCA_964431955.1 uncultured Candidatus Methanoperedens sp.
GACATTGGTGTGAAGACATTTGATTTATCACCAAAAGTTCAAGAAAAGTTTTTTATTGACTGAAAAATTATATATTATATAAAATAACTTTATTACCTTTATATTTCTAGAATCGTCGCCTTCTGGTAATAATACCCAAACAGCTTTCTCCCCCATTCGATTGCACTCTGATCAAAGCTGAAAAGATCGGTTGTAGTATCATATGTTATTCCATCTTTCTTGTAAAGTCCTAATGAAAAGCACTTGTCAGTCACGGTCATGCCGACTTTAATATTTTCATCTGTAACCATCAACTTGAAATTTTTATAATCCGCCAGCGCATTGATTTTACTCAAATATGGCTTCTCTTTTAATTGCAAAGCAACATCACTACTTACAACAAGTTCAACAGGCATGCCTTCGATTATTCTTTCTCCGATGGCATCCGCATGCCCTGGGCTCATAACAGATGAAACACCGGATATATGTCTGGCTTCTTTAACGATTTTCAAATAGTTTGTATACACATTGAAGAGATTCACGTTAGTATCGCTGATAATCTCTGAGTTAAAGAGGTCGCCAATCTCGTTTAACAGCGTAGCTGGTATTCCTTCTATGTAGTGATTTGTCCAGAAGCAGCTATGCCGGTTGATTGATTCTATCGTTCTGCTGAAATCGGCAATTTTAGAAGCTATAACTTTTCCCAACGATGTAAGCTGGTATATGTGGTCTTTCTCTTCCAGAAAATTCATTGACTCTAATTTTCGAATTTTAGGGATTACAGCTTGTGAAGTACTGCCCGTTATTTCTCTGAGTTGAGGGAGGGTTTTATTGCTCTCAATCAAAGATAGTAAGATATCGGTTTGAAGTCTTGACCTATAAATTAGCTGCACTTCTCTCCTCGTTTTTTTGTAGACTTCAAGGTCAGATAAGCACTCGTACTTCATGCGGTTAACCTATAGTATTAATGGCTGATGAAAATTTCCCTTTCGTTCAGCTTTTCCTCGATTATGACATCTTTTGTGATGTTGACCCTCAATATTTCATGTAACCTATGTAATCTCGCTACTGATTACAGAAATACGGCATTATCCCCTTACCCACAATCTTTATTGCCTCCTCTCTATCAGGACCAATAGGTGAGCCTATCACAACCTGCGTAACTCCTGCTTTTATCAATCCATTGATTTTCTCAATGCACTCCGCAGGCGTGCCGCAGATAGAGAACGCGTCCAGCATCTCATCTGTAACAGCGCTGATTGCATCAGCAAATCCTGTCTTGAACCCGCTTCGCACTGCTCCAACATCCATCATATCAATTTCATGGCGCTCAAACACTGCATCAGGAGAGCCTGCCACTATGAAAGCCACCACTGGTTTTGCAGCCTTCAAAGCATCGTCCCTGTTCTCTGCAACGGAGAAACTTGTATATGCGCCCACATCAAAATGAGAGAGATCAGCACCTCCGTGCACCAGATTTGGAAGCGCCTCCTTAAAATCCAGGGGATGCGAGGCATTTACAAGCGCCCCATCTCCGATCTCACCAGCAAGTTTAAGCA
>CAYSLW010000386.1:0-1518 GCA_964431955.1 uncultured Candidatus Methanoperedens sp.
GCTGCACGTACCTGTTGCTGCGCTCAGGATGCATCTTGAATTCCATATCTGCAAGCTCGAAAAGCCGGAGTATGCGCTCATATGCCATATCCTTGGCCCAGTCTTTCTGTTTTTTGCGCATGGCGGTGTAATTGCCGGAAGGTTACAAATAGGTAATGGCGGAATAATCGATGCTTTTATATTTCTTCGATCATAAGGATTGGAACATGGCAGAATTAGGAAAGATCGAGAAACCGGAAGCAGGAAGCTTCAAAGAAAATCGAAAACTATTCGTGGTGCCAACCCTTCCCTTTGAAGAGCTTGCTCTTGAAATGGATATCGATAAAGCAAAGGTTGAGCGGTTCTGGGGCGAAGTGAGGGAAAAGATAGAATATTTCAGGTCAACATACGGGAATATCAGTACGGTATTTATTGAAGGTATGAACGAGAATGAGACAAAAGGCATTGAATTCTTTGAAAGGTTCGGGAAAGAGAGCAACCATTACAAATTCTTGAAAACCCTGACCGACGCTGGCGTAAAGCTAAAATGGATCGACAAAACCGGATCTCTCAGGCAGGGAAAACTCCTTTTTGATGAGTATTCAAAATCGTTCTCCCCTGAGGTAATGGACATCCATAAGGGCTTCTATGGCAAGGACATAGACTTTGATAAATGGAGAGAGTATCTGGTCAAAAGGATACAGGAGACACAGGATGAAATAGGCAAACATGCGACAGGAATAATAAGCAAACTTCCTGAGAATACAAATGGGGTTCTAATATTCACGGATGGAAGACCATTAGAATACCCTCCTGGCATTGATGTATTCCAGATAAGACCTCCTGCTTTTGATGAGCTGGCAAAGTTGTTGAGGGATATGGCGTGAAGTAATCTTTATCACTTCACGGGTTCTTCTGTTTGTTCTATGAACTGGATCATTTATGCTGTAGCGTGTGTAATCCTTTACGGGATCATGCAATTCTTTATCAAACTATCATCTACTGGCAACAATCCTGTTGCATCCTCGATGGTTTTTATTACAGTTCAGTTTATAGCGCAGATGCTACTGGGTGCGTATTTTATCACGAAAAGCGATTTCAATATGGATATGAGCAGCATAAAATACGGGATCGTGGGAGGTATTGCAGCTGCTGTTGCGACCATCATTTTCTTCCTTGCACTTGAGAGCGGTCCATTATCAAAGGTTTCGCCAATAGCGAATATGAGCCTGCTTGTAAGCGTGTTGCTGGGTGTTATTCTTTTAAAGGAAGCAGTTAACATAAGGATCGCAGCAGGTGTGGTTTTTGCTATTGCGAGCATATTCCTGCTGACGAACGGGAATTAGTATTTAAACAATTTTACTTGTTCTAAATTCAATTTAATTGATTGAACACATTTATCTATAATCCCATCCCTCCAAAAGTCCGGTAATACTTATGAGCCTTATCGCAGAAGCAAAAAAAGGCAACCTGACAGAAGAAATGAAACAGGTTGCAGCGGAAGAAAGAGTCGAGCCAGAATTCGTGCGCCGCGGGATA
>CAYSLW010000387.1:0-1514 GCA_964431955.1 uncultured Candidatus Methanoperedens sp.
TTGTACAACCATATGATAGAAGTTGTCAGACAGAAAGGGGATAAAGTGGGTAATATGATAAGAATATCAGTGACATGCCTCATTGCGCTCTGCCTGCTCGCTGCGCTTGTGCTGGCTGGTACTGCGGCGGGTGAGGTATCAAGAGAATGGCTTGTGGCAGAGTATCATTTTGACGGGGATGCCAAGGACGCAAGCGGGAACGGGCATGATGGCACGATTTATGGGGCGAGTTTTGTCGAGGGGAAGTTCGGACAGGCGATGGGGTTTGATGGGGTGGATGATTATGTTGATGCTGGGAATGGTGCTGGTCTGGATATTACTGATGCGATTACAGTTGAGGCATGGGTGAAGCCAATTACACTTGGAGGGTGGAAAAGAATACTTCAGAAATGCAATGTTGCAGTTATCAGAGAATCGTATTGTCTCGTGCTTAAAGACGGGACAGAAAAAGTAAGATGGGAGTTATTTACTGGCGGTACACATAGATATGTGGATTCGAATCAGAATCTTCCTTCTGATAGGTGGACGCACATAGTAGGGTCATATGATGGGCAGGTAATGAGAATTTACTTTAATGGAAACTTGGACACCTCAAGCGATTATGGAAATAATATGAAGATCGGAACCAATAATCTCGATCTTTATATCGGGAGCTCTATCGATGATCCGAGATATTTCTCCGGAACAATCGACGAGGTCCGCATCTACAACCGCGCCCTCTCCGCCGAGGAGATAAAACAGCACTACGAAGGCAAACAGACCTCCTTAACCCTCACAAAATCCGCTTCTCCTACCTCAGTGAAGCTCCCCACAGCAGAGCTGTGGGGCATCTCATGGCTAAGGCGATTGAGGTTGCATTGACCGTGGTTTGTCCCAGCCGCAGCAGAGCTGCGGGGTATTCCGATAAAATAAAGCAGGGTCAGACCACCTCGATAACCCTCTCAATAAAAAACACAGGCTCAACTGAGATAAAGGATATAGAAATAGCAGACTCTCTTCCTTCTGACCTGAGCTTCGCAGGTGGTGAAAACTCGAAAAAGTATACTTCCCTGAAACCAAAGGACTCAAGAGAGTTCCAATATATCTTGCAATCAAAAGACGCAGGAACTTTCAATCTCAACCCTGCCACTGCAACCTATGCTGACGAAAAGGGAAATTACTACACAGCAAAATCAAACACTGCTGTCATTGAGGTAATCCCCTCCCTAACCATACCGCCTATTCAAACCCCACAACCGACTATCACCCTGCCCTCTCAGACCGAACCTGAAAGTTCAGCCGTGCTTTTGCACGGAGAAAAAACCGATGTTGTTCTCGGCGAGGATATTTTGCTGAAATTATCGGCAGTCAATTTAATAACCAAACCGCCCATGACAGTTCAGGTAATTTTATATCCACCCTCCGGCATGAGTGTTACAGGCTCCGAATTCGTGAAATCTGGCGCAGGGATATATACCACGACATATACCTTAAATCCCGGTGATGGAAAAGATATCGAGATACATATAAAATCT
>CAYSLW010000388.1:0-1503 GCA_964431955.1 uncultured Candidatus Methanoperedens sp.
AGGCCCTGTAAACTTTGATACAGATAAAGGACTTCTTCATGTCTGGGCAAAAAGCTTAGACGTGGATAAGATCGTGGACTACTATGGAATAGTGCCCGGGGATTTCCTGAATGTTGGATTCCTGCTCACAGACCCCTTCAGGCTTATGATCGACAAGTATGTAGGTCTTTTTGATCGAATCGAAATCGAACCGAATGATACAGCTTACCAGTTTCGAAATGAAGAGACTATCAAGAATTTCCTTAGAATGGAGAAATGGATTTTCGACAGTCCCGACCAGGCGGGGGAAACCTTCAGGCAGTTCATGAAAGACTGCTACCAGAAGAACCTTCTCATTAAAAACGAGATGATGATTGATGGAAAGAAGATTAATTTGAAAAAGATATCCATGCCTCTGCTTAATGTCATGGCAGAATTTGACCACCTCGTTCCCAATGATGCAAGTAAACCGCTGAATGACGCGGTATCAAGTTCCGATAAAGAAATGCTGGTTTTCCCGACAGGACATATAGGTATCTTTGTGGGCTCCAAATCCCAGAAAGAGGTATGTCCCAGGATTACAGAGTGGTTAAAACCCAGGTCTCTTCTGGATGGAACAAAAGAAGAGAAGCTTGAACTATCTAAGGAAAAGACGCGTGAACAAAAAAGAAAGAATCGCAAATCAAAGGTGAAATAAGATGAGACTTGAAAATAAGGTTGCAATTATTACAGGCGCCGGAAGCGGTATAGGTAGAGTGACTGCGCTGCTGTTTGCAAAAGAAGGAGCAAAGGTTGTTGCGGTAGATATAAATGAAGAGAGAGGTAAAGAGATTATAAAAGAAATAGAGAACGCTGGTGGAGAGGCAATTTTTGTTAAAATGGATGTATCTAACTGGGAGCATCCAAAAGAAGTCTGTAATTTTGTGAAAAATAAATATGGTAAGATTGATGTTCTGATAAATTGCGCGGGTATTATCAGGGATGCCCTCGTGACAAAAATGACAGAAGACCAGTGGAACTCTGTCATTGACGTTAATCTGAAGGGGCCTTTTAACTGCATACGTGCAGTGGTTGATACCATGATGGAGCACGGGACTGGTGTAATTATCAATGTGTCTTCTATTATCGGGCTGTATGGCAATATCGGACAGGCAAATTATGCGGCAGCCAAGGCAGGTTTGATAGGGATAACAAAGGCATTGGCAAAAGAGCTTGGGAAAAAAGGGATAAGAGTTAATGCGGTGGCGCCAGGTTTTATAGAGACGCCTATGACAGCACAAGTGCCTGAGAAAATCCTTCAGTTTATGAAAGAAAAAACTCCCATCGGAAGACTTGGAAAGCCTGCTGATGTGGCGTATGCGCTTTTATACCTTGCCTCAGACGAGGCGAATTTCGTGAATGGTGCTGTGCTCTCTGTGGATGGTGGATTGCTCATATAGATTGGTGAAAAGAATGAATAAAGTAGTTATTGTATCGGCAACCAGAACTGCAGTCGGGAAATTCGGGGGAAGTCTGAAGGATTTT
>CAYSLW010000389.1:0-1502 GCA_964431955.1 uncultured Candidatus Methanoperedens sp.
GAGGGAGTGATACTTTCGTTGTGGGCGAAGCAATGGCAATGGGTGGAACATCTTATACAGAAGCAGTAGTATTAAATGTCAAGAAAGATGCGCCCAATGGTGAAACACCTGTATATGTGAAGTTGTTCATGGGTGATAACCTCATAGATTCAAAAACCCTTACGCTCAGGGTAAAACTCACTTAGAACGAGAAATTAAAATGAGAATCTGGTTTCTTTTTTTAATTTTAATTCTCAGCGGTATCATTCTCAGTGGCTGCATCCGGGAATATGATGAAGTAGTGGTAACATCCGTTGATGTGATGTCCTCACAGCAGGATGACGGGACAAAGCTGACAGTAACACCTTATGTCCAGAATAACCTGAATACAAATACAGGAGCTCTTACTCTCAGGGTAAAAATAAAGGAACCTTCAACTAATCTCATCGTTGCAGAAAAGGATTCAGATATAGGATACATCAAGAGCAAATCATCTGCATACAATAGCATATCCTTGACAGTTGCGGATCCCGGCGAATATATGGTCGAGGTCCAGGTTTTCGAAGGCGGAAAACTATTGGCTCAAAATTATGCGCCTGTAACTGTGAAACAGAAACCCGGACCCGGGCAGCCATCGGATATCAAGCTAATGGATATGAATCTTGTTGTTACAAAAATCTACAGCGATGGATCGGGCGCTCTCGTGGATGTTTCTCCCGGAATATACAATCAGGGCGGTGATTCCGGACCTCTGATAATAGAAGTCACAGCCCGGGTAGATCAATACACCCAATATACCAGGAGCGATGACATCGGAATAGTCAAGGGTTTAGAGAGCAGAAGAGGTAAAGTGACTTTTGACATCCCGAGAAACCGGGAATACAGTTTTATAGTGAGCGTAATTGAGGGTGGAAAAACCGTAATGAGCGCGAAAGGGAATGAGAAAATAAAATTGATGGAAGTAAAATATAATACACTCATGACCTATTCACTTGTAGAAGAGGGAAAACCTGTAGCGGCAGCAGCAACCAAGACAGAGCCAGGCTTTGGAGTAGTAATTGCTTTAGCAGTTATGCTGATGATATACATTCTTGACAGAAAAAGAAAAACAAGGTGATTCTGGATGGACGATGAAGAGAAGAATATTGAAGAGAAAACTCCTAAAGAAGATGATTCTTTTAGAAAAATCATAAATGTAGCGGTGGTGATAATGCTGGTAGGTCTTATCTTTATCGCATTGTTCAACTTCTTTTTCAGTATGCAGGAAGCAATATCTGTTCTTTTCCATCCCCAGTATGCGCCTCTCATTAAAGCGATCTTCAGCCTTGTCATTATTGGCGTCGGGGTGTACCTGATCAAGATGTTTTTGTCAAAATGACTAAAGTACAGTAACTAACTGATATGGGTATTTTTAATTTAACTTATATTTCAGGCTTCTTTTTGCGCTATTACAACCGCATGGTCTGAATGAAAAGGCTCTAAATTCATAGTCCTCGTAACCTTGAAAAGCTCCCCAAGCTTTT